>NZ_JBHZAV010000161.1:0-21022 GCF_042754445.1 Embleya sp. NPDC059213 | reverse complement strand
GGCCTGGTCACCCCGCCGGCGGACTGCTTCGTCGCGGCGATCCGGGCGCTGGCCGAGGCGGCCCCGCCGCTCGGCTGATCCGGAGGCAACCGCAGGGAGCCCGCCGCGCGAATCGCGCGGCGGGCTCCTTCGTGTGTGCGGTGCTCGGCTTCGGGGGCGCTCCGGCGGTGCTCCACCGCGTGGCCCGGCCCGCGATGCTCCGCCGGGTGGAGGTCAGCGGTGGATGCTGCCGTCGGTGAGCGACAGCGGGCGCGCGGAGCCGCCGTGCCGGGCCTGGATGATCTCGGCGAGCACCGCGATCGCGGTCTCCTGCGGGGTGCGCGCGCCCAGATCCAGACCGATCGGCGAGTGCAGCAGCGCCAGCTCGGCCTCGGTCACGCCCGCCTCGTGCAGCCGGACCAGCCGGTCGGCGTGCGCACGCCGGCTGCCCATCGCGCCGACATAGGCGAGCGGCAGCCGCAACGCCCGGACCAGGACCGGCACGTCGAACTTGGGATCGTGGGTGAGCACGCACACCGCCGTACGCCCGTCCACCCGGGTGCCCGCCAGGTAGCGGTCCGGCCAGTCCACCACCAGCTCGTCGACGTCCGGAAAACGCTCCGCCGTCGCGAACACCGGCCGCGCGTCGCACACGGTCACCCGGAACCCGGCCAACGCACCCATCCGGGCCATCGCCACCGCGTAGTCGTTGGAACCGAACACCAACAGCCGAGGGCGCGGCACGTACGAGCGCACGAAGACGATCTCGTCCTGCCGCACGCCCAGCGCCTCGACCGGCACCAGCGCGTCGCCGTCGGGGTGCGCCAGCGTGGTGCGATCCGCCGCGAGCAGCTCGCGCAGCGCCACCGTGAGCGCACGGCTCGCCTGGCCGTCGGCCTCCCGCTCCGGCCCGACCACCACCCGGGCGCCGAGCCGATCCCGGTCGGGCGTCGCGACCACGGTGGCGACCGCGAGCGGGCGACCCTCGCGCAGCGCGGCGATCAGCTCGGGAAACTCCGGATAGCGCGCCGGGTCGACCGGCTCGACGTAGACCTCCAGCGTGCCGCCACAGGTCAGCCCCACCATCAACGCGTCGTCGTCGCTGATCCCGTAGGCGGCGGTGCGCGGCCGGCCCTCCCCGATCACCTCCAGCGCCAACTCGTACACCGCGCCCTCGACACACCCGCCGGACACGCTGCCGAGCGCCACGCCGTCGGCGGACACCGCCATCACCGCACCCGCGTCCCGCGGGGCACTGCGCAGCGTGGACACCACCGTGGCCAGCGCGAAGGTGCGCCCGTCGCGGTACCACGCCTCCAGGTGGTCGAGCAGTTCACGCATCGTCGTTCACCCGGTCCGTCGTTCGTCGACCAGCAGTGCACACAATTCCTCCAGCGCGGCCAGGCTGTGCCCGGCGACAAAGTCGTCAACGTACGGCAGCGCCGCCGCCATACCGGCCGCAAGGGGTTGATACCCCTCCCGGGCCCGATGCGGATTCACCCAGATCACCCGATGAGCGAGCCGATGCAGGCGGGCCATGCCCACCGCGAGCCGATCCGGCTCGCCGCGTTCCCATCCGTCGGAGGCGATCACCACCACCGCGCCCCGGGCCACGCCCCGCCGACCCCAGTCGGCCAGGAAGGCGTGCAACTGGTCGCCGAGCCGGGTCCCGCCGCTGAAATCGGGCACCGCGGCGGACGCGGCGGCCAACGCCCGATCCGGGTCGGTGTGGCCCAGCTCCCGGCTGATCCGGGTCAGCCGGGTCCCGATGGTGAACACCTCGGTACCGCGACGCCGGCGCGCCGCGGCGTGGCCGAAGCGCAGCAGCGCGTCCGCGTACGGCGCCATCGAGCCGCTGACGTCCAGCAGCAGCACCAGCCGGCGCGGGCGCACCACCCGCTCGGCATACCGCAGTCGGTCGATCTCGCCGGTCCGCAGCGCCGCCCGCACGGTGCGGGCCCGGTCGATCCGGCCGTGTCGGGCCGGCCGCCGACGCCGGGTGCGGCGCATCGGGGCGGCCGGGCGCAGCAGCGCGAGCAGTCGGCGCAGCTCGGCGCGCGCGGCCGGATCGAGCAGGGCGATGTCGCGCCGGCGCAGGACCTCGGTGCGGTCGGCGGCGGCGACCCGCGGTTCGGCACCGTGCTCGTCCCGCTCCGGCGGGGCCTGCTCGGTGCCGGGCAGGCCGACGGCCCGCTCGACGTCGACGCCCGGCCGCCGACGCCCCGCCGGCGGTTGTTCGCAGCCGAAGTACGCGGTGAACGCGGCGTCGTAGCGGGCCAGTTCCTCCCGCGCGGAACACAACGTGAGTCGACCCGCCCAGTACGTACCCGAGCGCCCGTCGGCGCCCGACTCGGCGGCGGCGGTCAGGAACGCCTGCACCCGTCCCGGATCGGCCCCCACGCCGGCCGCCCGCACGGTGCGGGCGAAGGCGACCAGGGTGGCGACCCCGTCGCGGCGCACCGGTGCGGCGAGGGCGGCGCGCACCGTGGTGGCGTCCGGCACCCCACGCGCGGCCATCTCAGCCGCCTGCCGCGAGCAGCCGATCCAGCCCGTGCGCCCGTACGCTCGCCAGGTCCTCGCGATGCTTGAGCACCGCGCCGAGCGTGCGGGCCGCCGCGTCCGGATCCAGGTCGCGCACGCCCAGTACGAGCAGCGCGCAGGCCCAGTCCAGGGTCTCGGACACACCGGGCGGCTTGACCAGGTCGGCCGCGCGCAGTCGGCCCACGGCGCGCACCACGTCCTCGGCCAACCGGGTGCTCACCTCGGGCAGCCTGCGGCGCACGATCGCCACCTCGTGCGCGTGGTCCGGGTGATCGAGCCAGTGGTAGAGGCAGCGCCGTTTGAGCGCGTCGTGCAGTTCGCGGGTGCGATTGGAGGTCAACACCACCAGCGGCGGCACCTTCGCCGCGATCCGGCCCAGTTCGGGCACGGTCACCGCGAAGTCGGACAGCACCTCCAGCAGGAACGCGTCGAACTCGTCGTCGGCCCGATCCACCTCGTCCACGAGCAGCACCGCCGGTGCCGCCTCGATCGCCCGCAACACCGGCCGGGCGATCAGGTAGCGCCGGTCGTACAGGCCGGCCTCCAGGGCCGCCGCATCGGTCTCGCCCGCCGCGCCGGCCGCCCGCAGATGCAACATCTGGCGCGGAAAGTCCCAGTCGTACAGCGCCTGCGACGCGTCCAGACCCTCGTAGCACTGGAGCCGGAACAGCGGTAGGCGAAACGCGTCCGCCAGGGCCCGGGCCAGCGCGGTCTTGCCCACTCCCGGCTCGCCCTCGACCAGCAGCGGCCGGCCCATCCGCAGCGCGAGCCAGGCGGCGGTGCCGATGCCGTCCCCGGCCAGGTAGTCCACGCCGTCCAGCCGGGCGACCACCGCCTCGGGCCCGTCGACGTCCTCGCCGTCCCACCACGCCTCAGCCACGGCACACCCCTCGACGCGCATCCTGCCCGGCCCGTCGGGACGGGCGACCGGTGTTCAGTGGATATCGCTGTTCAGTACATGCTGTGCAGGCCGCGCACACGACGGCAACATCTGCCAAAGCAGGACGCGATCCCTGCACATCCGTGCCGGCGCGGGGCCACCGGATCCGCACCACTCGCGCACCGCGCGGCGATCTCCACCCAGCGTGGTAGGCACTTGTCGACCGTGGGTTCGACGACCGATCCGCGATCGCGGGCTACGCTGCGCCGAATGCGGGCGCGAACGCTGTGGAGCAGGCACGCCGTCACCCCTCCGCCGATCGTGGTGGACGCGATCCTGGCGTTGTCCTACATCGTGGTGAGTCTGCTGCTGGCCCACGAGGATCCCACCGGGGACTGGCGCAGGACCGACATGTTCGGCTTCGTGCTGATCGTGGTGATCAACTTGCCGCTGATCGTGCGCCGGCGCGCCCCGGTCGCGGTGCTCTCGGTGATGCTCGCGCTCCAGATCTGGTACATCGCGCTGGGTTACTGGCCGGTGGTCAATTCGCTGGGCACGCTGATGGCGACCTACACGGTCGCCGCGCACCGCCCGATCCGGAACCTGCTCTGGTGCGTGCCGGCGGTGGGTGCGACCTGGTTGTACGCCGGGCTGGCCGCGGACGGCGGTTCGATGGCCACCGTCGTCGCCCAAGTCCTGGTCGTGCCGCCGGGGATCTGCTGGTTCGGCGTCGCGGCCCGGCGGCTGAACGAACGCAACGCGCAGTACGCGGCGTTGACGCGGCGACTGGCGCGCGAGCAGGAGGCCCGGGCCCGGCGTGCGGTCACCGACGAACGGGTGCGCATCGCCCGCGAGTTGCACGACGTGGTGGCCCACCACGTATCGGTGATCTCGGTGCAGGCGGGGCTGGCGGAGTACGTGTTGAGGTCCGATCCGCCGACCGCCGAGGCGGCGTTGCGCACAATCGGCGAGACCACGCGCGAGACGCTGGACGAGATGCGCCGGATGTTGATGTTGCTGCGCGCGGACGACGAGGACATGTTCGACCCGGACGAGGCGCCGCCGGACGCCGCACGCGGGCGGACCGCCGACGATCGGCTGGATCCGGCGCCGGGGCTGGCCCGATTGCACGAGGTGGTGCGCCGGATCCGGGCGGCGGGGGTCGACGTGCGGCGCGAAACGGTGGGCGTCGAGCGCCCGTTGTCGCCGGGGATCGAGTTGTGCGCGTACCGGATCGTCCAGGAGGCGCTGACCAACGTGCTCAAGCACGCGCGAACCGCGAAGGTGGACCTTTTGGTCGACTATCGACCGCATCATCTGCGGATCACCGTGACCGACGACGGCGGCGGGCGGCCGATGGTCGCACCGCAGGGTTGCGAAGCGGGCACAATCGGTGGGGTGGCGGCGCACGGGTTGATCGGCATGTCCGAGCGGGCCAAGCTCTACGGCGGGACGCTCGTTGCGGGACGGCGGCCCGATGGGGGGTTCGAGGTCGACCTCGTCCTGCCGATCCCGGCCGAGGCCGCCGGGAGCGCCGGGGACGGCTAGGCCGCCGTGTACCGACGGGACGGAAGGAACGACGGGGTGACCAAGGTATTGGTGGTCGACGACCAGGTCCTGATCCGGGCCGGACTGGCCGCGTTGTTACGCGCGGCCCCGGGGATCGAGGTGGTGGGGGAGGCATCCGACGGGGCCGAGGCGGTCGACCTGGCCGCGAAGTTGCATCCCGAACTGATTCTGATGGACATCCGGATGCCCGGGATGAGCGGCGTGGTCGCCACCGAACGCGTCCTGGCCGCCGCCGAGGGCACGCCGCCTCGGATCGTGGTGCTGACCACGTTCGATCTGGACGAATACGTCTATGCCGCGTTGCGGGCCGGGGCGTCCGGGTTCCTGCTCAAGGAGATCGGCCCGCAGCGGTTGCTGGCCGCGATCGACGCGGTGATGGCCGGCGACATGTTGTTCGCGCCCAGTGTCACCCGGCGGCTGATCGAGACCTACGTCTCGTGCGCCGCCGCGGCCGGCGGCGGCGCGGTGCCGCCCGACCTGGAGGCGTTGACCGGGCGGGAGTTGGAGGTGCTGCGCCTGGTCGGCCGGGGCATGGCCAACAACGAGATCGCCGGCACCCTGGTGGTCACCGAGTCGACCGTCAAGACGCACTTCAACCGTGCGCTGGCCAAACTGAACCTGTCCAGCAGGGCCCAGGCGGTGGTGTTGGCCTACGAGACCGGCCTGGTCACGCCCGGCGGCCGGCGCTGATCGAGCACCGCGTGGGCGCGCTCACCCGGGTCGGTCGCCGGACGGTCCCTCCGCCGGGGTCACCGACTCCGCCAGTGCCGCGAGCTTGGCCAACACCCCGGGGTCCAGCGCGGCGGCGATCGGACGGCTGTGCCGGACGGAGAGCTCGGCGAACCGGTCCTGGAACCAGGCTCGGACGGCGGCGACCCGGGCGGCCGGCGCGCCGAACCGGGCGAAGTCCACGTCCTCGCGCTCGGTGACGTGCTTGAACGCGGTCAGGACGTCCTCGGCGCGCAATTCCCGGTCGTAGGCCAGGGCGAGGTCGAGCAACCGGTCGATGTCGTAGTGGTCGGAGAGCGCGAAGACGTCGAAGGCGTCCCGTACTTCCGAGCGCAGGGCCAGGGTGACCAGCTTGGCCGCGGCGAGGTCGTCGGGGTGCAGTACCGCGACGCCGGCCACGACGGCGGGCTCGTGCGTGCGCGGTGCGACGTGCAACGTGAGCGGCGTGCCGCGGCCGGGCCCGGCCGGGCGCACGTTCATCCGGACGAACGCCTTGCCGCCGGCCCTGCCGTCGACGGTGACCCGCCAACCCTGCTCGGTCAGGGCCGCGGCGATCGTGGTGCGGGCGGCGGTCAGGCGCTTGGCGTCGCGCGCCGCGAGCGCGAAGTCGACGCCGTCGCCGTCCCGGTCGACCAAGCCGTGTCGGCGCAGGCCCCGAGCCCCGGCCAGGGCGACCCCGAAGGGCTCGCCGGCTGTCGCGACGGTGTGGACGAGTTGTTCTTCGGGGCTGTGCGGCACGGTGTCCGGTCCTTGGCTTCGGGGCTCACAGGGTACGTGGGCACCGGCCCCCGGCGCCGCCCGCATCCGCGTACTCCGACGGTTGACCCGCTCGCCCCGACTACCGCGTCGGTTCGACCCGCCCCTCCACCCGGGACGGGATGCCCTCGCGGGCCCCGGCTGCTTGGCTGGACGCACAGCGGTTCGCCGGTCCACCCCGGATCCCCGGCACCCGACCGCTCGGCATGAGCTCGTACACGGGGGTGAGCTCAGGCCCGATCCAGGGCCGGCCGGTGCGAGACTCACGCACCGGCCGGCCCTCGGTCGGTCAGCGGCGGCGGCGCAGGGTGTGGCGGTGCAGGCGGCGGGGGACGCGCAGGAGGCGGTCGGTGGGGGCGACCACCCGGCGGAGGCGGTCCCGCAGCACCGGTGCGGGACGGATCACCGCGGCCCGCAGGCGACGGTCCTCGGCCAGGCGCCGGCGGCGCTCGTCGATCCGCTGCGCCAGGTCGCCCGGGGTGCCCGCGGGCCGGGTCTCGTCGACGAGCTTGTCGACCGCGGTCAGCAGGGTGCCGTACAACACCCAGCGGTCCGGGTTCTCGATCGAGTCGGCGAGCAGGATCGCCTCGGTGCGCGAGCGGTCCACATCCGCCTCGGTCAGCCGTTCGCGCAGCGTGTTCTCGGCCCGGGCGGAGTCCTCGGGGCGATCCTGGCCGTGCAGCACGACCAGGTGGCCGTACGCGGCGAACAGCGCGGCCAGCGAGCGGAACAGGCTGCGCAGCGACTGCTCGGTGGCCGGCGGGATCTCGGTGTACGCCGGTTCGCCGCGCTCGCCCCGCGCGTACAGCCCGCTCAGTGCCCGGCACACCATGCGCAGCGCCACCGCGCTGATCTCGGCGGTGTCCAGGCCGCTGCGCAGCGCGAGCACCCGCACCGTGGCCCGCCGGCCGCGCGGGTTGAGCCGGGTGCCCTCCTCGGCGGTGGACAGCGTCGCGTCCACCCGCACGATGTCCCGGTCGATCCGGCGGGCCTCCTCCAGCCAGCCGTGCGCGCGGTCGTGGCCGACGTCGGCCTCCAGTTCCCCGGCCATCGTGTCCAGGAGCCGGGTCAGCGCGGTGAACGCGGACATCACCGCCTCGTTCGCGGGCCGCACGTGCACGGGTGGCGCCAGGATCAGGGAGAACATCATGCCGACGGCCGCGCCGACCAGGGTTTCCGCGACCCGGTCCCACGCGGTGTCCCCGACCTGGCTGACGCCGAGCACGATCATCGCGCTGATCGCCACCTCGTTGATCGAGTCGCCGAGCCGGATCAGATGGCCCAGGCCGAGCGAGGCCAACAGCAGCAGGGTCAGGCTCCACCAGTTGAGCCCGACCGCCTCGCTGAACAACACCGCGATCAGCACCCCCGACACCACGCTGGCCACCCGCTGCACACCCGTGGTGAAGGTCGCGTACGAGGTGACCTGGACGACCAGGAGCGCGGTGAGCGGGGCCAGGATCGGCTGTGGATCGGGGCCGGTCAGGGCCAACGCGGTGACGTAGGAGGTCACCGCGGCCACGGTGGTGCGCAGGACCTGGGCGACCAGCGAGGTCTCGCTCTCCTTGACCCTGGACAGCGCCGCGGCGAGATCGACGTCCGACGGCATGCGACTCCCTTCTCTCCCGGTTCGCGGGCCCTCGTGGGGCGGATTTCCCTTGTATGCCCTGTTCCGGACGAGCACACCACGCGCCCGGGGCAATATCGCGATCATCCGGACGCGCGTGGGCGAGTGCGTGGTGGCGGCCCGTTGGATGCGCGCCGGCATCGGTTGCGCTCGCTGTCGCGGCTGCTCGCCGAGCTGACCGCGGAGCTGCACGAGAAGGGACTTCCGGTGGTCGAGGCGGTGTGGGATGCGGCCTACCGCGAACTCGGGCCGGACGGTGCCCGGTTGTACCGGTTGCTCGGCGGCGCCCCCGGCCCGGAGTTCACCCCGGAGACCGCGGTGGCCCTGCTCGGCCGGGGCCTGGACGCCGGCCTGGACGCGCTTGAGGAGTTGGAGACGGCGGGCCTGGTGGACGCCCGGGACGAATACCGGCGGTTGCCGGAGCTGTTGCGCGCGCACGCCCGGCGGCGGGCCGAACGGGACGGCAGCGCGGCGGAAACCACCGACGGGCAACGCCGGATCGTGCGTTGGTACCTGCGGCAGGCGCAACTCGCGGACGCGACGGCGGCGGGCGCCCGGATGACGCTGGCCGAGCGGGTGCCCGCGTTGCCGGAGGCGCCCGACGTGGTGTTCGCGGACAAGGCGCGGGCCGCGCGCTGGCTGGAGACGGAGCGGCACGCGCTGTACGGGTGCGTGCGGATGGCGTACGCGCACGGTCTCGACGCCGAGGCGTGGGGCCTGTGCGAGCCGTTGTGGACACACTTCCTCGACCACCGGCACTACGCCGACGTGCTGGACGCCTTCCGCACCGGCGTGGCCGCCGCGCAGCGGGCCGGCCATCCTCGCGCCGCGGCGCGGATGCGCTGCCAACTGGCCCGCCCATTGTGGGAACAGGGGGACTTCGCGGCGGCCGGGGACGAACTGGAGCGGGCGCTGGGCACGGTGGCGGCGCTGGGCGCGGCGACGGCGGCGGACCGCAAGCTCGGCGCGTCGACCGTGGAGTTTCGCGGCATGTTGCGGGCGGCGCGCGGGGATTGGGCGAGTGCGGCGGCGGATTTCGAGGCGGCCCGCGAGGTGCACCGGGCGATCGACAACCCGTACGGCGCGATGTTGATGACGTACCGCCTGGGCGAGGCCGCGGCGGCGCTGGGCGAATCGCGGCGCGCGGCCGAGTTGTTCGAGCGTGCCCACGCGGCGGCGGGCGAGCTGGGCCGGGAACGGATGACCGCCCGCACCGGATTCGCGCTGGGCACCGTGTTGGACACCCTCGGGCGCGCGGGCGAGGCGCGTGCGTTGTACGTGGCGGCGCTGGCGAGTGCGCGGGCCCGGGGCGCCCGTGCCGAGGAGGCCCGGATCCTGGACGCGCCGGCCGACTCCGCCGAGGCGGCCGGGCACCGGGTCGAGGCGGACGAGCACCGCGAGGCGGCCCGGGCGCTGCGGGCGGGGGAGGGGCCGGTGGACTGAGGCTCCGGGTGCTGCGTGCGAGGGAGTGGAGGCGGAGGCTTCGGACGCTGCGTGCCGGGGACGGGCGGGTGGGCCGGGGCTTCGGCCGGTGCGCGCCGGGCACGGGCGGATGGCCGGGGCTTCGGGCGTCCTGTTCGGCCGAGTAGTGGGCCGACGACGAGGATCCGTCCGGCCGGGTGCGCGGAGGCAAGCGGCCGGACGGATCCCGACGGGGGTGAATCAGCGGCACAGGGCCGTGAACACGACCTGGTCGACCCGGTCCCGGGCCGCCTCGTTGCCGAGCTGCATGGTGACCGCGACATTGGCCGCGCGGCCGTCGTCGGTGGCCCCGCCCCGGGTCTCGTAGCCGGGGAAACTGCCGCCGTGGCCCCAGTAGAGCCCGTTGCACGGCAGCGGCCTGCTCACCAGTCCCAGCCCGTAGCGGGCACCGGGGCCGAAGGTGCCCTCGGCCCCGGCGACGGTGGTGCGCATCTGGGCGAGCTGGGCCGGCGGGAGGAGACGACCGGCCAGGAGCGCGCCGTAGAACCGGTTGAGGTCGGTGTTGGTGGAGACCAGGGCACCTGCCGCCCAGCCCCAGGAGGGATCGATCTCGGTGACGTCGATCGGCGGCGCGTCGGGCGATGCCCGGTCGTAGCCCTTGGGGTGCGGCTCGCGGATGGTCGCGTCACCGGGGGCGGGGAAGTAGGTGTGGCGCAGCCCGATGCGCTTGATGATGCGCCGGTCCATCTCCTGGGCGAGGGGTCGGCCGGTGATCTTCTCGACGAGCATTCCGGCCAGTACGTAATTGGTATTGCTGTATGCCCATTTTTTCCCGGGGTCGAAGTCGGCCGGGTGTTGCAGGGCGATGTCCACGAGTTCGCGGGGTTCGAAGTAGCGGACCTCGTCCCCGAGGTGGTTGGTGTAGTTGGGCAGTCCGCTGGTCTGCTGGAGGAGGTGGCGCACGGTGATGTGGCGTCCGTCGATACCCTCGCCGCGGACCAGGCCGGGCAGGTAGGTGTCGATGTAGGCGTCGAGGTCGATCCGACCTTCGCCGACCAGTTGCAGTACGAGCACCGCGGTGAATGCCTTGGTGTTGCTGCCGATGCGCACCTGGCCGTCCTTGGGCACCTTCGAGCCGGTGGCCGTATCGCCGACGCCTGCGGTGTAGGTGCGGGTGTGGCCGTCACGGTCCTTGACGCTCGCCAGTCCGGCGGGCAGGTCGTCGGAACGCAGGAGTGCGCTCAGACCCCGCTGGACGGCGTCCGGCCGGGAGCCGGCCGACGCCGAGGGCGGTACGAGGACACTCATCGCCAGGACACCCACGGCCACCGCGGTCACGGCCGGCAGCGCTCTGCGCCCGCCGCCCTGCGGCCGTCCGGAAAAACGAAACCTCTGCCACGACTGCTCTCGCACGAGCCGAACTCCTACCGAATCTTTGGGGAACCAGCGTTGTCTGCCGGACCCAGCATGTCCGGATGCGACCGGCGGCAACGAGCGTGCCACCCGGCCGGTCGAGGTGGTGCCAGCACCCCGATCCGGCGGCGGCGCGGGCCGTCAAGGTCCGTCGGGCAGGTTCCCGAATGGGGCTTGTGGCTCGCTCGGTTCGGTGGGCGTGAGGTGCACGCGGAAGGTGTGGTCCCCGATCAGGCAGGCGATGGTTGCCGGGAGGTCGGGGTGTCGGGCCAGCCATGCGTGGGTGGCGCCGAGGACGGCGGCCGGGTCCGGGTGGTGCACTCGGCCGTGTTCTCGGTGTGGTTCGAGGTGCGCGGTGAGCAGGGCGCCGGCGCGGGTGCGGACGACGCAGTGTGACGGGGACAGGATCACCGCGGCCGTGCGGCAGCCGGGGAGGTCGGCCAGGATTCGGGCGGTCCAGTCGGCCGGGGTCCAGTCGAGGTGGTGGCCGGCGGCCTGCGCGGGTCGGGTGTGGCGGCGGTAGACGAGTGCGGCGCTCTGCAGGTGGCGGATGCCGGCCGGGCCGTATTCGGCGGCGATGTGTTGTGCGGGCATCGTGCCGTGGGTGGGGCGGCGCTCGACGTGCACCTCGTGGTCGCCGAGGCGGGCGCGGACCGCGAAGGCGGCGGGGGTGCGCAGCGGCGCGGCGGGGACCGGCAACACGCGGGCGGTGGCGGGCCCGGACGGCGGTGTGAGGTCGAGCAGCCGGTACAACTCGCCACGCAGCCGCTCCAACGCGTGGCCCTGCTCGGCGAACGCGGCCGCCGCGAAGGCGCGGACCGTGCCGGGACGGTGCGCGGCCAGCAGCGCGCCTATCCCGCCAGGGTCGGCCAACTGCGGGCTGTGGGCCAGCAGTTCGGCCATCGGGCTGCCGGGGATCAGCTCGTCGCCGCCGTCGTGGGCGCGGATGATCGGCCGATCCAGGGCCGCCGCGTACAGCGCGGTCGAGCCGTGGTCGGTGATCACCGCGTCGGCGGCGACCAGCAGCGCGGCCCACTCCTCGTGCGGCGCGGCCAGGATCATCCCGGCGTCGAGTGCGGGGGCGAGTTGCTCCTCCAGGTCGAACGTGCCGATCCGGCTGCGCTCGTTGGGGTGCACGATCAGGGCCAACTGGTAGGTGTCATACGGGAGTTCGGCAGCCAACTCGGCGGGCAGGCCGGGGCGGCGGCGGAGCAGCGACTGCGGACCCCAGGTGGAGGTGAGCACGAGCAGGGTGCGGGCGCCGGTGCCCAGGACCAGGCTGTACGAGCACGCCGGCGCTCGCTCCCAGGGGCCCTCCGGCCCGCCGCTGCTTGATCGCGGCGAGCGCCTCGCCGTCGAACTCGGAACCGGGCACCGGGAGGCGGAGCCCGCGTGAGCATCCTCGCATCCGCCTGCGGGTGTCGATGCCCGTGTGCACAATGTGGTTCATGAGTGAGTGGGGAATCGCGCTGATCGCAGCAGGATCGGCGCTCGCCGGTGGCCTGATCACCGGCTGGTTCGCCCGCAGCGCCGGAATCCGCCAGGCCGATGCGGCCCGGCACGCGGGCAATCGGCAGGCGGACGCACTCCTGGACACTGTGCGCACCACGCTCGACGAGCAGCGCGTCGAGCGGCTCCTGGACCTGCGTCGCCAGACCTACGTGCGATTCCTGGAGGCCGCGGAGACAGCGATCCTGGCGCAACGTGCCGGCACCGGGACTCCCCAGGACCTCCCCACCCTGCAACGTGCGTTCGCCGCCGTGCAGTTGGAGGGACCGCCCGAGGTCACCCGGACGGCGCGCGTGCTGACCGAGGCCGTCCGCCGACACGAAACCCCGGACCAGCTCGAACAGGCCCGTCAAGCCGTCCTTGCCGCCGCGCAACAGGCGCTCATGCGTTTCTGATCCCGGCTGATCCCGCTCGCCGACGGTCGCCGGGCGGGAGAAGGACAGGGACCCCGGTTGCGGGCGTTGGGGGACGGGCCAGGATGGAAGTGATGCCTTGCGACCGGTGGCATCGGTGACAGCGGCGCGTCTGGAGGACCGTCATGGCCATTCTCATGCAGGTCGATCTGGCGGGGGTCGGCAAGGAACAGTACGACAAGCTTTCCGCGCGGGTGCGGTCCGGCGAGATCCCGGCGCCGGGTTGCCTGGCGCACGTGGCGATCGCGACCGGCGACGGCGTACGGGTCATCGACCTGTGGGAGTCGCAGGCGGCGATGGATGCCTTCAGCGCTCTCCTGAGGCCGGCGGCCGAGGAGCTGGGCTTCCCGCAGAGCGGGACCCCGCCGCAGGTCACCGAGGTGCACGCCTACTGGGTCCCCGGCACGTAGACCTTCCGGTCGACGGCCTCGGGCGGTGCGACCAGGCGTTCGCCGCCCCGGTCCCGTACGCGACGCAGCAGGGACAGCACGCCGCTGCCGCCCGTGGCCCAGCCGGGATCGGTGCCGGCGAGGGTGTTGTCCGGGAACAACGGGCGCCGTACCGTGCCGCCGCTGCGCGCCAGGATCAGCGCCACCACGTCCTCGGCGGCCCGCCAGTGCTCGTCGTCACCGGTGGCGAGCGCGGCGTCCACGAGCAGTTCGCCGACTCCGGACAGGCCGCAGCACTGCGACACCAGGCTCATTCTCGGGGCGAGCACATGGCACAACCGGGCGCAGCGCAGGCCGAGTTCGAGCAGTTCCGGATCCTGCGCGGGTGCGCCCGCCGCGATCAGCACGGTGCCGATCCCGGCCATGCCCCGACACCAGGACCCGAAGTGCCGGGCGGCGTCCGGGCGGGCCGCCGAGGCCAGCAACTCCGGTGTCAGCGCGACGAGTCGATCCAGACCCCCGCGGGCGGCGCGGGCGAACACCGGATCGGCGTGGCCCGGAAGGTCCCGGCAGGCGTGCAGGAAATGCACGATGCCGGCGCTGCCGTGGGCGTAACCGTGGACGTAGGCCGCACGCGAGGAGGCCGGCGGCAGGTCGAGTTCGGCGTGTTCCGGGTCGGCGCGCCGGTCCAGGAGTTCCCCGGCGCAGGCGGCCGCGGCGGCCAGATGCGCGGCGGCCTGTTCGGCGCGCCCGGCCGCGTGTGCCTGGCGGGCCAGGAGGAGATGGCCGGTGCCGGTGCCCGCCGCGCCGCCGATCTGGTCGCCGGTGTCGTCGTACGGCAGCGGCTCGCTCGGGAACACCGGTGGTACGACGTCGCCGCCCGGCAGCGTGGCGGCGGCGCGCAGGAACAGCTCGACCCCGGTGCGCCCGGTGTACAACGCGCCCGGGAGCGCGCCCAGTTCGGGATGGGCCGCGGTGCGCCGGGCCAACTCGACGACCGCTTTCGGCACGCCCGGCCGGTCGAGGTGGTGCAGCAGTTCCAGGCCCACTCCGGCGGCGCCCGCGTAGAGCGTCAGCGTCGATCCCGGCCGTGGGCCGGATCCGGCGGGCAGGTCGGCGGCGGTGCGTACGCAGTCGCCCACGGTGTGGTCGATCACGTCGTCCAGGAGGCCGGCGGTGATCCGGGGCGGGGTCGGCAACCGGCGGGCGCGCGGCGGTTCGGGCAGGCCGGCCCGCAGGCGCCGGGCGCAGCCGATCCGCTCCGCACGATCGAGGTCGAGCAACCCGGCGACCAGGGCCCGGACCGGCCGGTGCGCGGCATCCGGCAGCGCGGCGGCGAGGCAGGCCAGCGTGCGGTCCCGGGCGATGGCCGGGTCGGGGTCGACGATCACCGGATCCATGCCGGTCAGCGCGTAGGACAGCGTCGCGCCCAGCGCGTACAGGTCGTCCGCGGGATCGGGCGGGTCCTCGCCCGAGCCCGTCGCCAGGGTGTACCCGGGGGTGCCGCCGGCCGGGCGGACCGCGCCCAGCGCGCTGATGCCGAAGTCGACCAGCTTGCAGGTGCCGTCCGTGTCGAGCACCACGTTGCCCGGTTTGAGGTCGCGCATCACCACCCCCAGCGCATGCATCCCGTCCAGGATCGCGAGCAGGCGGCGGGCCAGCACACTCACCCGGCGCCCGGGTTGCGCGTCGCCCGGGTAGGGGCCGTGCGCCGACACGTCGCGGCGCAGGTCCTGCGGGCCGCAGTCGGTGGTGACCAGGTACTCGTCCTCGCCGTGCCGCAGGTGGTCGAGCACCCGGGGCACACCGTCCGACCCGGCCAGGGCCGCCAGCACCGCGTGCTCGTGCCGCAACCGGCCTCGGGCGTCCACCCCGTCGCCGTCCTCGCCCGCGTACGCCCTGGCCTGTTTGATCACCACCCGCTCGCCGGTCGTGGTGTCCAGCGCGCGGTAGACGTCCCCGTGCGGGGAACGGGCGATGCCCGCGGTGAGCCGATATCGACCGCCGACCAGGCGGGCGGGTCGCCCCGGCGTGGGAGCGGGGGCACCGAACGGGTCGGCCGCCCACGGGGGTTGGCGGTAGCGGATGCTCGCCCGGCCGGGGAAGCGCTGCCCGTCGGGGCCGATCATCACCGATTCGGCGGCGCCGACGCCGAGCACCCGGAAGGGGCCGTAGCGGTAGTAGACGGGCGCGTCGGGTCGGACCCGGCGGTCGCTGAGCACACGCGGGCCGCCGTGACCGGTCAGTACGTCGGCCAGTTCCCGGCCCAGGGCAGCGACATCCTCGGTGCGTGGATAGACGGTGACCGCCTTGCCGACCACGGCCGGGCCGCGTACGCCGGCGTTCAGTTCCTCCAGGACGGCGGTGCCGGCCGCGAACTTGGCCAGGCAGCGGTAGCGCAGCAGCACCGGGACCAGCAGGTCCAGCGTCCGGGGGAAATCCTCGGGGCGGGCCGAGACGTGCAGTTTCCAACCGTGGTCGAGCGTGGGCATGCGCGGGTCGAACAGGTGCAGCCAGACGTCGTCCGCACGGCAACGGCGGTCGTGCCCGGCCACCAGCGTGTGCAACCGGTTGCGCAGCTCCTGTGCGGATCCGTTCGGGATCGAACGCACCATGCCCCCTCCCGCTCGTGCCGTTCGCTCGATCCGTTGCGGTCACCGGGCGGCGCGGCCGGGGCACCGGGGTGGGCGGCTGCCGGGGCGGCACCGGCGGGGGCGCGGGCCCGATCGGGTCGAGCGGTTCCGATCGGGCCGTGCGTGCCGGGTGCCTACGGACGAGCGAGCCGTCCGGATCCGCAGGCCCGACCCGGTTCGTCGAGCCGAGCCGCCCGTCGGGTCAGGCCGTCCGTCGGGTCAGGCCGTCCGTCCGGTCAGGACTTGAAGTCGCAGCCGACGCGGGTCGTCGCGGTCGGCCAGGGCTCGGGCAGACACGCCTCGATCCGGCGGTCCGGGTTCGATTCGTCCTCGAACTCGACCACTTCCTCCTCGACCTCGACGTCGAGCGGACCGGCGTCGCGGATCTCCATCGTTACGGGGCTCATATCGATCCTTCCTGCAAAAAAGGCGGGCAGATCAGTACACGAACCTTGCGTCCTACGGTCGTTCGCGGTCGGCGTCCACCACGCCTCGGTGCGGATGAGGCGGGTGGGTCGTCGTTACCGCGCCAATAGTCTCCACGGTGGACAACAAAAGGAGAACGTGTCGAATCGGCCGGCTTATGGCGGGATTTAGCGCTGGTGAACGAGCCGAGCCCGAGGCTCCGGTGCGCTGCGCGGGTGGGCACAATGGTCGACATGACGAAGCCGAACATCCCCCCGTCCCGCGACGAGTTGCTTCGGCATCTGGTGGCCACGCGCATCTCCGGCCCGGTGGCCACCCCCCGGGAGGTCAATCTGCGGCACTACGCCGAACTGGTGAAGGGCAACCGGCGCTTCTGGCTGGGCCTGGAACTGGGCGATCGCTGGACCCAGGAGGACGTGCTCGCCGTGATGGTCGAGCGGGCGGGGGTACATCCCGACCCCGAGCACCACTTCGGCCAGGACACCATCGACCCACTGCTCACGCTGGCCGGGCTCGACCGGATGGCCGCCGTCCTGCGCGACGCCGCCGCCCGTCGGCTGCGGGTGTTGCTCGCGACCGGACACCCCGGCGGCCTGCTGGACGTACACCGGGCCGTCGGCCGGGCACTGCGCGCGGCCGGCGCCGAGATCCTGGACATCCCACGCGGGCTGCACACCACCGAGGGCGACGACGAAACCAGCGGCAACGTGCGGCAGTTCGGCGACGTGGCGGTGCTGGAGCGCGGTGCCACGCTGTGGCACACACACGCGCCGCAGCCGATGAGCGCGATCCTGGACGCCCTCGACGCGGCCGGGCGGCCCCGGCCCGAGCTGGTCGTCGCCGACCACGGCTGGGCCGGTCGCGCGGGGCAATACGGCATTCCCACGGTCGCGTTCGCCGACTGCAACGACCCGGCCCTGTTCCTCGGCGAGGCCGAGGGCTCCGTCACGGTCACCGTCCCGCTGGACGACCACGTCGTGGACGCCCGGGACTACGCGCCGATGACCGCCTACCTGTTGGCGGCTGCGGGCCTGCCGGCCGAGGGCTGACACACGAACGGCGGTCGCCCGGTCTTCGGGGCGACCGCCGGACGGCGGGTCAGGAGCGCGGTCGGCGCGCCTTCGCGGGGCGCTTCTCGCTCTTCTCGGCGCTCTGCTCCGCGCTCTTCTCCTGGTTCTTCTCCTTGATCCGGATCGTTTCCTTCCGGACCTCGGCCTGGGTGGCGCGCTCCTGGCGCAGCCACTCCGGACCGTCTTCCTTCAGCGCGTCGATCTGCTCGGTGGTGAGGGCGTCGGTGATGCCGCCGCGAGCGAGGCCGGCGATGGAGACGCCGAGCTTGTTCGCGACGACGGGTCGCGGGTGCGGGCCGTTGCGGCGCAGTTCCTGCAGCCACTCGGGCGGGTCGGCCTGCAGCGCGTTCAACTCGTCGCGGGAGACGACACCCTCTTGGAACTCGGCGGGGGTGGCCTGGAGGTACACGCCCAGCTTCTTCGCCGCGGTCGCGGGCTTCATCGTCTGGGTGGTCTTGTGCGACGTCATGGTGTCCAGAGTAGCGACCGTGTGCGGTGCCTCCGATCATGGCCGGTAGCCTGACGTGGTGACAGGCTCGGAAGTACCCACCCCGTTCCGGCTCGCGTACGTTCCGGGGGTGACCCCCACCAAATGGGTGCGGGTCTGGAACGAGCGGCTGCCCGACGTCCCGTTGACCCTGATCGCGGTGTCCGCCGCCGCCGCGGCCGACCTGCTGCGCGCGGGCGAGGCCGACGCGGGGTTGGTGCGGCTGCCGATCGAGCGGACCGACCTGAGCGCGATCCCGCTGTACACCGAGACCACGGTGGTCGTGGTGCCCAAGGACCACGACGTCGCGGGAGTGGACGAGGTGGTTGCCGAGGACCTGGCCGACGCCGTGGTCCTGCATCCGCTCGACGACACCCTGGAGTGGGCGCAGCGCCCGGGGGAGCCCGCGAAGGAGCGGCCCGCGAGCACCGAGGACGCGGTCGAACTGGTGGCGGCCGGGGTGGGTCTGCTCGTCGTCCCGCAGTCGCTCGCCCGTCTGCACCACCGCAAGGACCTCACCTACCGGCCGGTGACCGACGCGCCCGAATCGCGCGTCGCGCTGGCCTGGCCGGAGGCCCGGACCACCGACCTGGTGGAGGAGTTCATCGGGATCGTCCGGGGCCGCACGGTCAACAGCTCGCGCGGCCGGACCCCGACTCCGCCACAGCCGAAGGCCAAGTCCCAGCGCCCCGACGCCTCCGGAGCCAGGCGCAAGCCCGGCGCGGCCGGCGGGTCGGCCGGGAAGGGTGCCCGCGGCGGCCCCGGCGCGGGCAAGGGCGGCAAGCGCGGCAAGCCCCGCGGCCGCTCCTGACCCGAGCGGCCGCCGGGGCGACGGCGATTTCGCCGGCCGGGTTCACGCCTTCGCAGCGGCAGCCGGCGCGGGATGGAGGGCCGGTTCCGGCACGCCCTCCGGGACCACCCGGAACAGGGCGATCGCGCCGACCAGGCTGATCGTGCACATCGCCACCAGGTACCAGGTGACCCCGGTCGAGGAGTCGCCGGAGTTCAACAGCGCGGTGGAGATCGTCGGTGCCAGCCCGCCACCCAGTACCGCGCCGAGTTGCAGGACCAGCGAGGACCCCGAGTAGCGCACATGCACCGGGAACGTGTCGGCGATGATGCCGCCCTGTACACAGTGCGTGACCGGAATGATGAGCCCCATGCCGGCGAGGGCCAGAACGGCGAGCGCCGAATTCCCGGTGTTCAACAACGGGAAGAAGGCGATACACCAGACCAGGATCGCGGCCGAACCGCCGATGAACATGGTGCGCCGGCCGTATCGGTCGGCAATTCGGGTCCACAGCGGAATACTCGCGAACCAGAGCACGGCGGCGGCCGAGATGCTCAGGATCAAAAAGCGCTTTCCGTAGTCGAGGTGTTTGGTGCCGTAGGACAGCGTGAACACCATGAAGACATAGGCGACGGCCGAATTGGCGACCACGGCCAGCAGGGTGAGACCGAGTCGAGGGAAGCCGACCTTGAATGCCTCGGCGAGTGGGAAACGGACCACGTGGTCCTGTTCGCGTGCCTCGTTGAAGGAGGGGGATTCGGTGACCCGCAGGCGGATCACCAGGCCCGCCGCGACCAGGATGAAACTCATCAGGAACGGGATGCGCCAGCCCCACCCGGTGAACGCGTGATCGCTCATCCCGGTGCTGACGGCGAGGAACACCAGGTTGGCCAGAACCAGCCCCGCAGGCGTCCCCATCTGCGGAAATCCCGCGTACAGGTTACGTTTTCCGGCGGGCGCGTGCTCCATGGACATCAGCGTCGCGCCGGCGCCCTCGCCACCGAGTCCGATGCCCTGGACGATGCGCAGCAGTACGAGCAGGACCGGTGCCCAATAGCCGATCGTGTCGTAATTGGGAATGACGCCGATCAGGGTCGAGCCGATGCCCATCAGCAGCAGCGACACCACCAGGGTCGCCTTGCGGCCGATACGGTCGCCGAAATGGCCGAAGACCAGACCGCCCAAGGGTCGGGCGACGAATCCCACCGCGAGCGTGCCGAAGGAGGCCAGCGTGCCCGCCGCCGGGCTCAGGGACGGGAAGAATTGTTTGTCGAAGATGAGTGCGGCGGCCGTGCCGTAGAGAAAGAAGTCGTACCACTCCAGGGTGGTGCCGGCCAATGTCGCGACGGCCGTTCTGCGTGCGGCCTTTCCGCCGTCGTCCACGCTCTTTGTCGGAGCCGAATTACGCATGGGTGACCTATTCACTCGGGGGCGGGTGGACACTCCGCAAAGCCGTTGCGGCGGCCGATGTTCACAGCGCGTTAACATGGATCCTGACCCCGGGAGACATCACATACAAATGCCGAATTCGCGGTTCGTTATACCCGTCTCGGTATGAAGGTGCGCCACCCGCGACGCGGTGGCGGTCCCTGCCCGGTTCGCGGCCGGGGTTGCCGCCGGGGTTCGCGGCTCGGCGATTTCGAGCCCGGTGAAAAAAGTTCTCCCGGATCGGGAACCCGGCACGTGGCCGCGCGTCTGGATGTCCGTCACTCGATGGTGGCGGCCTCCGGAAGCCCGGTGGTCCGTTCGATGCCCCACAAGGAGAACGGTGTTCATTCCCTCCCCGCGTCCCCCGCGCCGCACGACGGCCGCGCCGCACGGCGGCCGGTCCCGGGTCCTGGTCGGCCGTGTCCTCGGCGCCGGCCTCGTCCTGGCGGCTTCGGCCGTGCTGGTGGCGCCGAGCCCGGCGCTGGCCGCAGACGGCGCGCCGGCCGGCTCGGCCCGCGCCTCGGACGGCCGGGTCGCCCCGTCCACCGCGCCCGGTCAGCCCCGCGCCTCGACGCCGACCCCGCCCGCCGACCCCGGGGCGCCCGCGGCCAACCGTCCGGATTCGCCGTCCGTACCCCCGACCGCCCGACCGGGCAACCCGTCTCGGCCGCCGACCGACGAGGGGCGACCCGCCGGCAGCGACCCGGCCGTCTCGCCGCCCGGCGCGCGGCCCGGCTCGCCGACCGCGCCGCCGCGCCTGGCTGAGACCGGCGGTGACGACAAGACCGCGCTGTACGTAGGCGGCGCCGCGGGGCTGCTCCTGCTCGGCGGCGGCGCCATCGTGTTCGGCCGACGTCGCGGGCGTACCGCGGCCTGATCCGAAGCCCGGAACCGGGCGGGGGGGGGTGGGCGGCGCCGGACCCCCCCCCCCCGCCCGGCCCGCGCGCCCCCCCCCGCCCCC
>NZ_JBHZAV010000160.1:0-21095 GCF_042754445.1 Embleya sp. NPDC059213 | reverse complement strand
GCAAGAGCCGCCTCACACTCGGCAATCCGCCCCGCGAACACCGGCGACGAATCCACCAGTTCCGCAGCCATCCCCAACCACTGCGAACCCTGACCAGGAAAGACGAAGACCGTCCGACCCGAAGACCGCACCGCGCCCGAAACCACACCCGACCCGGACTCCCCGGCGGCCAACATCGCCAACCCGGACGACAACTCCGCACGACCCGAGGCCAGTACCACCCCCCGGTGATCCAACGCCGCACGTGACGCGACCAGCGCCGACGCCACGGCGGCCGGATCCGACTCCTCGTGTGCCGTGACGAATTCGGCCAGCCGAGCCGCCTGTGCCCGCAGCGCGTCCGCCGACTTGGCCGAGATCACGAACGGCAGCGCGACTCGCGGTGACGTCTCGGGTGTCCCCTCCCCCGCCGGGCCCGCCGGGGCCTCCGGCACCGCCGCGTCCGGGGCCTGCTCGATGATCACGTGCGCGTTCGTACCGCTGATCCCGAACGAGGAGACCGCCGCCCGGCGCGGTCGGTCGACCACGGGCCACTCCCGCGCCCGGGTCAACAACTCCACCGCGCCCGCCGACCAGTCGATCCGGGTCGAGCGCTCTTCGGCGTGCAGGGTCTTCGGCAGGGTGCCGGCCCGGATGGCCAGGACGGTCTTGATCAGTCCCGCGACGCCGGCCGCCGCGCCGGTGTGCCCGATGTTCGACTTCACCGAGCCCAGCCACAGCGGGTGGTCGGCGGCGCGACCTCGGCCGTAGGTGGCAAGCAGCGCCTGCGCCTCGATCGGGTCGCCGAGCCGGGTCCCGGTCCCGTGCGCCTCGACCGCGTCGACATCGGCGGCCGACAGACCGGCGTTGGCCAACGCGAGCCGAATGACCCGCTGTTGCGAGGGACCGTTGGGCGCGGTCAGGCCGTTGCTGGCGCCGTCCTGGTTGACCGCGCTGCCGCGGACCACCGCGAGCACCTTGTGGCCGGCCCGCCGGGCATCGGCCAGTCGCTCGACCACGAGCACGCCGACGCCGTCGGCGAGGCCCATGCCGTCGGCCGAGTCCGCGAACGCCTTGCAGCGGCCGTCCTCGGCCAATCCGTGCTGGGCGCTGAAGCCGAGGAACTGGCCGGGGGACGACAACACCGTGACTCCGCCGACCAGGGCCAGCGAGCACTCGTCGGTGCGCAGCGCCTGTACGGCCAGGTGCAGCGCCACCAGCGAGGACGAGCAGGCGGTGTCCACGGTCACCGCGGGGCCTTCGAGCCCGTACAGGTAGGACAGGCGGCCGGAGATCACGGCCGCGGCGGTGCCGGTGGTCAGGTGTCCCGCGTACTCGTCGGGCACCCGACCGGCCGTCCAGCCGTAGTCCAGGTTGTTGGTGCCGATGAATACGCCGGCCCGGCTGCCGCGCAGCGCGGCCGGCACCATCCCGGCGTGCTCGAACGCCTCCCACGAGGTCTCCAGCAACAGTCGTTGCTGCGGGTCCATCGCGACGGCCTCGCGCGGGGAGATGCCGAAGAAGTCGGCGTCGAAACCCGCCACGTCCCGGATGAAGCCACCGGAGGCGGCATACGTGGTCCCGGGGTGGTCCGGGTCGGGGTGGTAGAGCCGGTCCAGGTCCCAGCCGCGGTCCCGGGGCAGCGGGCCGATCGCGTCCTCGCCGCGGTCGACCAGATTCCACAGATCCTGCGGGGAGGCGACACCGCCGGGAAAACGGCAGGCCATGCCGACGATCGCCACCGGTTCGGTGGACACCGCCGCCGCCTCGAACGCCTCGATCCGCTGCTGGGCGTCGTGCAGTTCGGCCGTGGCCCACTTCAGATACTCGCGAAGGGTCTCTTCATTGGCCACGGCAGTCCTCCGGTGCTGGGGTCGCGGTGTTCGTGGGGCCGAATCGGGTCGTGGCGGGCGGCCGACCGGGGGTCATGGCGTGCGCCCGGCCTGGGGTCGTGGCGTTCATCCGGTCGGGGTGCCGCGTCGGAGCCGGGTGTTGATGAAGGCCAACATCTCGTCGTCCGAGGCCGCTTCGAGTTCCTCGGCGACGCTGCGCGCGGCGGACGCCTCGGTGCCGTTGTTCGAACCGGGCGCGTCGGTCGAGCCGTTCGTCCCGGTCCAGCCGGCGAGCAGGGTGCGAAGGCGTTTGGCGATGCCGGCACGGTCGGTGTCGCCGACCGTGGCCGCGGCCAGTTTGGAGGCCAGCCGGTCGAGTTCGGCGTGTACGAAGGCGGCGCCGACCAGCCCGTCCTCCAGGAGTTCGCCGATCAGTACGTCCACCAGGGCGAGCGGGGTCGGGTGGTCGAACAGCAGCGTGGCCGGCAGGTCGAGGCCGGTGAGGCGGTTCAGTCGGTTGCGCAGGTCGACGGCGGTGATGGACTCGAAGCCGAGTTCGCTGAAGGCCCGTTCGGGCCGGATTTCCTCGACGCCGTCGTGGCCCAGGGCCGCGGCCGTGTGGGCGCGGACCAGGTCCAGGAGCCGACGCTCGCGTTCCGGGGCGGACGACTCGGCCAGTTCGCGGCGCAGCTCGTCGGCCGTGTCGGCGGCGGCGCGCGCCTCCTCGTGGAGCGTGGCGAGCGCGGCGCGGGCCTCGGGGAGGGTGTCGAGCAGCGGACCGGGTCGCCGGGCGGTGAAGGCACCGGTGAAGACCGGCCAGTCGACGTCGGCGACGGTCACGCAGGTGTCGTCGTGGTCGAGTGCCCGAAGCAGTGCCGCCCACGCGAGGTCGGGGTCGAGCAGGCGCAGGCCGCCCAGACCGATCCGGCGGATGGCGCGGGCCGCTTCGGGGGTGTCGGCCAAGTCCGCGTCGGCCGTCGGGTCCCAGACCGACCAGGCCACGGACAGGGCGTGTCGGCCGTCGGCGCGGTGCCGGCGGGCAAGGGCGTCGAGGTGGGCGTCGGCCGCCGCGTAGGCGCCGTGCTCGCCGCTGCCCCAGAAGCCGGCGACGGACGAGAAGTACACGACGGTCCGCAACTCGTCCGTGTCCGACAACTCGTCCAGGAGGCGGGCGCTGTCGACTTTGCCGGCCAGGACCTCGGCCACGGCATCGGCATCGGTGTCGAGCAGCGGGGCCAGGCCCGGGTCGCCGGCCGTGTGGATCAGGTCGGTGATCCGCAGCCCGGCGGCGGCGAATCGGGCCGGCAGGGCGGCTGCCTCCTGCCGGTCGGCCAGGTCGCAGTCGACGAAGGTGAACCGGGTGCCCGCGAGGTCGGCTTCGAGGCGGGCGGCGGCGTCGGGCGCGATCCGGCCGACCAGGACCAGGTGTTCGGCTCCGCGTTCGACCAGCCCTCGGGCGATCCGGATCTGCATCGGGCCGGTGTCGCCGGTGATCAGCACGGTGCCGGACGGCCGCCAGTCCCGGACGGGTTCGGCCGTACGCAGCGGTGCCCGCACCATCCGACGCACCCGGATCCCGCCCGACCGGATGGCGAGTTGGTCCTCGTGCGCCGCGTTGCCGAGGGCCCGACGCAGCCGGTCCGCTTCGGGGCCGGCGAGCCGGTCCGGCAGATCGATCAAACCGCCCCAGCGGTCCGGCAGTTCCAGTGCCGCGACCCGGCCCAGGCCCCAGATCCGGGCCTGGTCCGGGTCCGGGGGCGCGGCGTCGCCGTCGACGGCGACCGCACCGCGGGTGAGGCACCACAGCCGGGTGTCGGCGGCGAGGTCGGCGGCGGCCTGGACCAGGAGCAGCGTGCCGGTGAGGCCGTCCGGGTTCGCGGTGGCCGGCGGGTGGGCGCCGAGGCCGAGGAAGGACAGGAGGCCGATCGGCCCGGCGCCCTCGGGCAGCGCCTCTTCGAGGTTGCGGGCCAGTTCGGCCCGGGTCGTGTGGGCGGAGTCGACGGTGAGGGTGGTGATGCTCAGGCCGCGTTCGGCCAACGCCGCGATCAGTGCGTCGTGTTGCCCGTTCGGTGCCTGGTCCGCCGGTACGACGGCCAGCCACACGTTGGGGGCGGCCGGATCGGCGGGCAGGTCGGGGGCGGGTTGCCAGGTGTCGCGGTAGCGCCAACCGTCCGCCGTGCGCTGCTCGCGGGCGCGTCGCCGCCACGCGCGCAGGGCGGGCAGTACCGCGGGCCACGGCTGCCCGGCGGGTGCGTCGAGCAGGTCGGCCAGGGCCTGCGGGTCCTGGGTCTCGACCAGTTCCCAGAACCGGGACTCGGTCGGGTCGGCGGCCGGCGCGCCGGACACCCCGGCCGGATCGCGGGCCGCGTCGAGCCAGTAGCGCCGCCGGTGGAACGGGTAGGTCGGCAGGTCGACCACGCCGGGGCGGCCCGCGAAGAAGGTGGGCCAGTCGGGTACCACGCCCAGGACGGCGGCCTCGCCGACCGAGAGCAGGAATCGGGCGAGATCGCCCCGGTCGCGGCGCAGGCTGCCGATCACCGCAGGGGCGAGCCCCAGGGCCGCCGCCGTCTCCTCGATCGGGGTGACCAGGGTGGGATGCGGGCCCACCTCGACGAACGCGTCGTAGCCCTGCTCCAGCAGGCCGCGCACGGTCTCCTCGAAGCGCACGGTGTGCCGCAGGTTGCCGTACCAGTACTCGGCGTTCAACTCGGCGGTGTCCACCGGGGCGCCGGTCACCGTGGAGTGGAACGGCACTCGGCCGGTGACCGGCGCGATGTCGGCCAGGTCGGTGCGGAGCCGATCGCGGATCTCCTCGACGTGGGCCGAGTGGGAGGCGTAGCTCACCGGGAGGACGCGCCCGCGTTCGGCCGCCGCGGCCAGGGCCCGTACCGCGTCGGGTTCGCCGGAGACGACGACCTGACCGGGGCCGTTGACCGCCGCGAGGGACAACCGGCCGTCGAGCGCGCCGATCCGCGCGGTCGCCTCGGCCTCCGACATGGCGACGGACGCCATCAGACCGCGGTCGGACAGGGCGAGGAGCGCCTTGCTGCGCAGTGCGACGATCCTGGCGCCGTCGTCGAGGGTCAAGGCGCCGGCGACGCAGGCCGCCGCGATCTCGCCCTGCGAGTGGCCGACCACGGCCGCGGGCCGCACGCCGTGGGCACGCCAGAGTTCGGCGAGCGAGACCATCACGGCCCACAGCGCGGGCTGCACCACGTCCACTCGTTCCAGCGCGGTGCCTGCGGGGTCGCGCAGTACCTCGGTCAACGACCAGTCGACCCAGCGCTCCAGCGCCGCCTCGCACCGCTCGATGTGTTCGGCGAACAGGGGTGCCTGGTCCAGCAGTTCGGCGGCCATGCCGGCCCATTGCGAGCCCTGGCCGGGGAAGACGAAGACGATGCGGTCGCGGGTGGGGCCGCTGCCCTCGGCGACACCCGGGCGGGCCTCGCCACCGGCGAGTCCGTCCAGCGCGTGCCGCAGGCCGTCGCGGTCCCGAGCCACGGCGACCGCGCGGTGGGCGAGCCGGGTCCGCGTCGTGGCCAGCGAGAAGGAGAGGTCGGCCGGGTCGAGTTCGGGGTGCCGCGCGAGGTGGGCGCGGAGCCGATCGGCGACGGTGCGCAGGTCGCGTTCGGTGCCGGCGGACAACAGGAACGGCAGCGGGGCGCCCGGGGGCTCGTCCGCGCCGGTGCCCGGGGGCACCCGCTCGGGGTGGACCTGCTCGGGGTGGACCTGCTCGGGCTGTGTCGGCTCGGCGTCCGTCGGCTCCGTGGGCGCCTGTTCCACGATCACGTGCGCGTTGGTGCCGCTGATCCCGAACGAGGAGACGCCGGCCCGGCGTGGTCGGCCGGTGTCCGGCCAGGGTGTCTGCTCCGTCAGCAGTTCGACCGCGCCGCCCGACCAGTCGATGTGCGGTGAGGGCGCGTCGACGTGCAGCGTCTTGGGCAGCACTCCGTGCCGCAGCGCCATGACCGTCTTCATCATGCCCGCCATGCCGGCCGCCGCCGCCGCGTGGCCGAGGTTGGACTTCACCGAACCGAGCCACAGCGGCCGACCCGCGGGCCGGTCGCGGCCGTAGGTGGCGATCAGTGCCTGGGCCTCGATCGGGTCGCCCAACGTGGTGCCGGTACCGTGCGCCTCCACCGCGTCCACCTGATCGGGCGTCAGACCGGCGTCGGCCAGGGCGAGTCGGATGACCCGCTGCTGCGAGGGGCCGTTCGGCGAGCTGAGCCCGTTGCTGGCGCCGTCCTGGTTGATCGCGCTGCCGCGCACCAGCGCCCACACCCGGTGTCCGTTGCGCCGGGCGTCGGAGAGCCGTTCGAGCAGCAGTACGCCGGCGCCCTCGGACCAGCCGGTGCCGTCCGCCCCGGCGGCGAACGCCTTGCAGCGGCCGTCCCCGGCCAGTCCGCGCTGGCGGCTGAACTCGACGAAGCCCGCCGGGATCGCCATCACCGCGACGCCGCCGGCGAGCGCGGTCTCGCATTCGCCGCGCCGGAGCGCCTGAACCGCGAGGTGCAATGCCACCAGCGAGGACGAGCACGCGGTGTCCACGGTCACCGCCGGGCCCTCCAGCCCGAAGGTGTAGGCCGGCCGGCCGGACAGCACGCTGCCCGCGCTGCCGGTGAGCGCGTAGCCCTCCGCGCCGTCCGGGCCGCGTGCGCCGCTTCCGTAGCCCGAGGGCGAGCCGCCGACGAACACGCCGGTGGGGCTGCCCCGGAACGCGGCCGGGTCCAGTCCGGCCCGTTCGAACGCCTCCCAGACGGTCTCCAGCAACAGTCGCTGCTGCGGGTCCATCGCCAGCGCCTCGCGCGGGGAGATCCCGAAGAAGCCGGGGTCGAACTCGGCCGCGCCGGGCAGAAAGCCGCCGTGCCGGGTGTACGAGGTACCGGGATGGTCGGGGTCCGGGTGGTAGAGGCGGTCGAGGTCCCAGCCCCGGTCGTCCGGGAAGGGCCCGATCGCGTCGCCGCCGTCGGCCAGCAGCCGCCACAGGTCCTCGGGCGAGTCGATGCCGCCGGGGAAGCGGCAGGCCATGCCCACGATCGCGATCGGCTCGTCCGACGCGGCCCGGCCGGCGGTCGGCGCCATCTCGACGGGCCGGTCCTCCCCCGCCAGTTCGTCGCACAGGTGCGCGGCCAGGGCCGCCGATGTCGGGTGGTCGAAGACGGCGGTGACGGCCAGCGGGAAGCCGATCAACGCGCCGAGTCGGTCGCGCAGTTCGACCGCGGTGAGCGAGTCGAAGCCCAGGTCGCGGAAGGCGCGGTCGCTGTCGACGGCCTGCGCGGAGGCATGCCCGAGCACCTGCGCGACCTGGGTGCGCACCGCGTCGAGCGCGAGCGCGGGCCGGTCGGCGGGCAGGGCCGCGGCGAGCCGGCGGCCGAGTTCGGAGTCCGCCGCGCTCCCGGGCCCGCCGTCCCGCGCCGACTGCTCGACGCCGGCGCCGAGTTCGCTCAGGAGCGGGCTGGGTCGCATCGCGGTGAAGGCGGCCGTGAACCGCTGCCAGTCCACGTCCGCGACCGTCACCGTCGCCGCGCGGCTCCCGGCGGCGCGGGCGAGCGCGGCCAGGCCGGCGTCCGGGTCGAGCACGTGCAGGCCGCGTCGGGCCAGCCGTTCCGCGTCGTGCTCCCCGCCGACCATGCCGTGTCCGGCCCAGGGCCCCCAGGCGATCGAGGTCGCGGCCAGTCCCCGGCTGCGGCGCTGCTCGGCCAGCGCGTCCAGGGTCGCGTTCGCCGCGGCGTACACGCCCTGCACGCCGCCGCCCCAGGTGCCGGCGACGGAGGAGAACAGCACGAACGCGTCCAACTCCCGTGCACCCAGCACCGCATCGAGGTTGGCGGCGCCGACTGCCTTGCCCGCGAGGATGTCCGCACAGGTGCCCGGGTCGGTGTCCAGGACGGCACGGTCCTGGGCGAGCCCCGCGGTGTGCACGACGGCCCGGATCGGCTCGCCGTCGGCGTCCAGATCGGCGACGAGCCGGGCCACGGCGGCCCGGTCGGCGAGGTCGCAGGACACCACGGTCGTCCGCGCGCCCAGCGTGGCGAGTTCGGCGGTGAGGTCGGACACACCGGGGGTGTCCGGGCCTCGCCGGCCGACCAACACCAGCTCGTCCGCGCCGCGTTCGGCGGCCCACCGGGCCACCAGGGCGCCGAGCCCGCTGGTGCCGCCGGTGATCAGGATCCGACCGGCGGGTCGCCACTCGGCGTGGTCGCCGACCGCCCGCGCCGCGGCCAACCGCCGTACCCGCACCCCGGCGGCGCGCACCGCGACCTGGTCCTCGCTGCCGTCGGCGATCATCGCCGCGGTCCGGGCCCAGGCCGGCTCGTCGAGAGTGTCCGGCAGGTCGAGCAGGCCGCCCCACAGCGTGGGATGCTCCAAGGCGACGGTGCGGCCCAGGCCCCAGATCCCGGCCTGGTCGACGTGCCGCGGCGGATCCGACGGGCCGGTGCTCACCGCGCCCCGGGTGAGGCACCACATCCGCACCCGACCGTCCAGGCCGAGGTCGCACAGCGCCTGAACGAGGGCGAGGGTGCCGGACACGCCGAAGCCCGGCTCGGAAGTACCGGCATCGTCCGCCGATTCCCGGCTCGGGAGCAAGACGACACCGGTGAGATCGGCGTACTCGCCCAGCCTCGCCGCCAGCGCCGCCCGATTCCACCCGTCGGCCTCGACGATCAGGTGTTCGACGTGCGCGCCCCGGTCGGCCAACGCCTGCCCACCGGCCACGGCCGGCGCCGGGTCGTCCGCGCGGGACGAGATCAGCAGCCAGGTGCCGATCGCTCGGGCACCGGGCGGTTCGGCGAGCGGTTGCCAACGCACCGTGTACCGCAGATGCGCCCCGGCGTCGACGTCGGCGGCGGCCGGGCGGGCGCCCCCGGTGCGCACGGGCGGATGTTCGGTCGCCAGCCAGTAGTGCCGCCGCTGGAAGGCGAAGGTCGGCAGTTCCACCCGCCGGCCGCCGTGCGCGGCGAGCATGCCGGACCAGTCGACGGGGATGCCGGCGGTGTGCAGCGTGGCCAGCGCACCGATCGTGGTCCGCGACTCGGGGCGGTCCCGGCGCAGGAACGGCACGACGGTGGCCTCCGCCTGCGGGTCGGTGTTCTCCCGCGCCATCGCGCCGGCCACCGCGTCCGGGCCGATCTCCGCGAACGCCGTGACCCCCTCGGCGATCAGCGAGGTGATCCCGTCGGCGAAGCGGACCGGCTCGCGCACCTGGCGCACCCAGTACTCGGGGTCGGTCAACTCGGCGGCATCGGCGATCCTGCCGGTGAGGTCGCAGACCAGCGGAATCCGCGGTGCCGCGTACGAGACGCCCTGAAGTACCGTCCGGAACTCGGCCGCCATCGGCTCCATCCGGGCCGAATGGAAGGCATGGCTGACGGTCAGCCGCTTGGTCCGGCGACCCTGCTCGGCGAAGTGCGCGGCGACCGCCGCCACCGCGTCCTCGTCACCCGAGACCACCACCGACGTGGGTCCGTTGATCGCCGCGATGTCGGCGCGGTCGTGGTTCTTGAGCACGATCCGGACCTCGGCCTCGGCGGCCTGGACCGCGACCATCGCCCCGCCCTTCGGGAGCGCCTGCATCAACCGGCCCCGGGCGGCCACCACCACGGCCGCGTCCTCCGCCGACCACACCCCCGCCACATGCGCGGCGGCCAGTTCGCCGATCGAGTGCCCGAGCAGGAACCCCGGCCGCACACCGAACGATTCGACCAACCGGAACAGCGCCACCTCCACCGCGAACAAACCCGCCTGGGTGAACACCGTCTCGTCCAACAAACCCTCGGTACCCGCCACCCCGAACACCACATCCCGCACCGAATGCGCGACATGACCGCTCAGTTCCCGGTCCAGCCCGGCCACGGCGGCGTCGAACGCCTCGGCGAAGACCGGGTACTCCGCGTGGAGTTCCGCCCCCATCCCGACCCGCTGACTGCCCTGCCCGCCGAACAACAACGCCAGGCGGCCGTCGGGACGCACACTGCCCCGCCGGACACCGGGATCACCGGCGCCCTCGGCCAAGGCGCCCAGTCCGGCCAGGAGTTCCGCGCGGTCGCCGCCCAGGACGGCGCCGCGGACGTCCAGCGCCGAGCGGGTCGCGGCGAGCGAGTAGGCCAGATCGAGCGGGGTGAGATCGGGGTGCGCCGCGATGTGGTCCAGCAGCCGGCGGGCCTGGGCGCGCAGCCCGGGTTCGGAACGGGCGGAGAGCAGCCAGGGGATGAGGCCGTGCCCCGGGGTGGCCTCGGATGTCGCCGCCGCGGCCTGGTGCGCGAACTCGCCGTCGCCCTCGCCTTCGCCACGGGGCTCCCCCACGATCGTTGCGGGCTGCTCGATGACGACGTGTGCGTTCGTACCGCTGATACCGAAGGAGGACACCGCGGCGCGGCGCGGACGGCCGGTCTCCGGCCAGGGGCGTGCCTCGGTGAGCAGTTCCACCGCACCGGCCGACCAGTCCACGTGCGGCGTCGGCGCGTCCACGTGCAGGGTCCTGGGCAGGATGCCGTGCCGCATCGCCATGACCATCTTGATCACCCCCGCCACCCCCGAAGCGGCGGCCGAGTGGCCCAGGTTGGACTTGAGCGCACCGAGCCACAGCGGCTGCTCCGGGTCGCGGTCCCGACCGTAGGTGGCCAGGAGCGCCTGCGCCTCGATCGGGTCGCCGAGCGAGGTACCGGTACCGTGCGCCTCGACCGCGTCGACCTGGTCCGCCGTCAGCCGGGCGTTCTCCAGCGCCTGCCGGATCACCCGCTGCTGCGACGGGCCGCTCGGGGCGGTCAGTCCGCTGCTGGTCCCGTCCTGGTTGACCGCGCTGCCGCGCAACACGGCGAGCACCTGGTGGCCGTTGCGTCGCGCGTCGGCCAACCGTTCGAGCAGGACGATGCCCACACCCTCGGACCAGCCCGTGCCGTCGGCGGCGGCGGCGAACGCCTTGCAGCGGCCGTCGGGCGCCAGGCCGCGCTGGCGGCTGAACTCGACGAACAGCGCCGGGTCCGACATCACGGTGACCCCGCCGGCCAGCGCGAACGAGCACTCGTCCTGCCGCAGGGCCTGTGCGGCCAGGTGCAGTGCGACGAGCGACGACGAGCACGCGGTGTCCACGGTGACCGCCGGGCCCTCGAACCCGTAGGTGTAGGACAGCCGCCCGGACAGCACACTGGCGACGTTCCCGGTCATCGAGTAGCCCTCGACGGCCTGCGGCAGATCGCTCAGATTCTCGATGTAGCGGGTCGCGCCGGCCCCGACGAAGACCCCGGTCCGGCTGCTCCGCAACGCGGCCGGGTCGATCCCGGCCCGCTCGAACGCCTCCCACGAGGTCTCCAACAGCAACCGCTGCTGCGGATCCATCGCCAGTGCCTCGCGCGGCGAGATGCCGAAGAACTCGGCGTCGAAGTCGGCCGCGTCGTGCACGAAACCGGCCTGGCGCACATAGCTCCTGCCGGTCGCGTTCGGGTCCGGGTCGTAGAGCCCCTCGACGTCCCAGCCCCGATCGGTGGGAAAGTCCGAGATGACGTCGGCACCGGCCGCCACCAACCGCCACAGGTCCTCGGGCGAGCGCACCCCACCGGGAAAGCGGCAGGACATGGCCACGATGGCGATCGGTTCCCGGCCGCGCGCCTCGACGGCGCTCAGGCGCCGCCGGGTCTGCTGGAGTTCCTCGGCCACGCGCTTGAGGTAGGCGCGGAGTTTCTGCTCGGTGTCGCTGGCGTTCATCGTCCACGCTTTCCAGAAGGCAGAGGGGTCCGGATCGGTCGCCGGCCGACGGGTGCGGCCGGCCATGGGGTCAGTCGAGCCCCAACTCCTTGTCGAGCAGGCTGAACATCTCGTCGTCGGTCACGGCGTCGAAGCCACCCGGCCGGTCGTCGCCGTCGGCGCCGGCCGCCGCCTCGTCCGGGGTCTCCTCGAACCGCCACAGCAGCGCCTGCAGCCGGCGCAGGACGGCGGCCCGGTCGTCGCCCGCCGCGGGCAACGAGCCGGTGAGCGCCGCTTCGAGCCGGTCGATCTCGCCGAGCAGCGGTGCCGCGGCCGCCTCGCGCACCGGCTCCAGCCCCTCCAGCAGGTATCGGGCAAGTGCCAGCGGGGTCGGGCAGTCGAAGATCACCGTGGCGGGCAACCGCAGTCCGGTGTCGGCCCCGAGTCGATTGCGCAGCTCGACCGCGGTCAGGGAGTCGAAGCCGGACTCCATGAAGCCGCGTTCGGACGAGACCGCGTCCATCGAGGCGTGCCCGAGCACCGCGGCGCAGTGTCGGCGGACGAGGTCGACCAGGATGCGCTCCTGCTCCGTCTCGGACTGCCCCGCCAACTGCCGGGCGAGCGTGCCCTCCCCGGACGCGGCGGACGCGGCGGCCCGACGCAACGGCGCGCGTACCAGGCCGTGCAGGGGTGCGGGCAGGTCCCCCGACTCGGCCGCCCGGCGCAGTGCGCCGAGGTCGAAGCGCACCGCGGCGGGGTTCGCCTCGGCGAGGTTCAGCGCCGTGTCCAGCAGGGCGAGGCCCTGTTCGGCCGTCATCGCGGCGATGCCGGAGCGGCGCATCCGGGCCAGGTCCTGCCGACCGAGTTGCCCGGTCATGGCACTGGTCTCGGCCCACAGTCCCCAGGCCACGGAGCTGCCGGGCAGACCCGCCGCCTGCCTGCGGGCGGCGAACGCGTCCAGGAAGGTGTTCGCAGCCGCGTAGTTGGCCTGCCCGGGACCGCCCAGGAGTCCGGCGATGGAGGAGAAGAGTACGAAGGCGGAGAGGTCGTGGCCGGCGGTCAGTTCGTGCAGGTTGATCGCACCGTCGACCTTGGACCGCAGTACACGTTCCAGTTGCTCGGGGGTCATCGACTCGATCAGGCCGTCGTCCAGGACCCCGGTCGCGTGCACGACACCGGTCAGCGGCGCACCCGCGGGAATCCGCGCCAACACACCGGCCAGGGCCTGCCGATCCGCCGCGTCACACGCCTCGACCACCACCTCGGCACCCGACGACGTCAACTCCGCGACCAGCGCGCCCACCCCCGGGGCGTCCGAACCCCGACGACTGGCCAACACCAGACTCCGCACCCCGTGTTCGACCACCAGATGGCGAGCCACCAGACCACCCAACGTGCCCGTCCCACCGGTGATCAACACCGTGCCGAACGGGTCGAGCGGCACCGGCATCCGCAACACCAACTTGCCCGTGTGCCGCGCCTGCGACATGAACCGGAACGCCTCCGGCGCCCGCCGCACATCGAACGACCGCACCGGGACCGGCACCAACACACCCGACCCGAACAGCGGCATCAGCGCGTCGAAGAGCACTCGAATGTGCTCCGGGGCAACCGTCATCAGGTCGTACGGGCGGTATCCGATGCCCGGGTGGTCGGTGCGCACCACATCGGGGTCGCGTAGATCGGTCTTGCCCATCTCCAACAACCGGCCGCCGTCGGCCAACAACCGCAACGACGCGTCCACGAACTCGCCCGCAAGCGAGTTCAACACCACATCCACACCACGACCACCGGTCGCCGCACGGAACCGCTCCTCGAAGCCCAGAGTCCGCGACGAGGCGATATGCGCATCGTCCAGGCCCAAGGCCCGCAACGCGTCCCACTTGCCCTCACTCGCCGTCGCGAACACCTCGGCACCCAGATGACGCGCGATCTGCACCGCCGCCATCCCCACACCACCCGCACCCGCATGCACCAACACCGACTCACCGGGCCGCAACCCGGCCAACTCCACCAGCCCGTAATACGCCGTCAGGAACACCACCGGCACCGACGCCGCCTGCTCGAACGACCACCCCGGCGGCAGCTTCGTCACCATCCGGTGGTCGGCCACGGCGTGTGGCCCGAACGCATCCGGGAAGAGCCCGAACACATGGTCACCGACCGCGAGTTCGGCAACCGCCGCGCCCACTTCGGTGATCACCCCGGCGCCTTCGCCACCCATGGACGCGGCACCCGGGTACACGCCCAGGGCGATCAGCACGTCCCGGAAGTTCAGGCCCGCCGCCCGGATCGCGATCCGGATGTCGTGTTCGCCGAGCGGCCGTTGGGCCGTGTCGCCGTTCGCGAGGAGGGCCAGGCCCTCCAGGGTGCCCGTGCCCGTGCTCCCCAGGGCCCAGTCGCCGCCCGGCGGCACCAGGGCGGCGCCGTCGCGGCCGTCCGTACCGGTCCGGGCCAGTCGCGGCGCCAGTGCCTGTCCGGCGCGCAGCGCCAACTGCGGTTCGCCGCTGTGCAGCGCGGCCCGAAGCAGCAGGGTGGACTCCGGACTGTCGTCCGTGTCCACCAGTACCAACCTGCCGAAGTGCTCGCTCTGGGCCGAGCGGAGCAGGCCCCACACGGGAGCATGGGCGAGATCCGGGACCGCGTCGCCGGTCGTCGCGGCCACCGCGCCGTGGGTCAGCACGACCAGCGGCTCCGGAGCGTCCGTGTCCGCGAGGTACTCCTGAACTCGGGCCAGCACGGCGGCGGTCGTCGCCGACACCGTGTCCGCGAGCGCGTCGCCGCCCTCGGTCGCGGCAGCCGTGCAGTCGAGCACGGTCGGCTCGCCCGCGTCCGGGGAACCGGCGGGCCCGCCGTTCACGTCGACCGGCATCCAGCCCATCCGGTACAGGGCGCCCGCCGTGTCGTCGCGCATCGCGTCGCCGAGTTGCTCCGGCGAGATACCGCGCAGCGCCAACTCCCCCACCACGAACACCGGTCGGCCCGTGCCGTCGGCGGCCCGGATCGCGAGGCGCTCGGGGCCGGTGACGGACAACCGCAGGCGCAGCGTCGAGGCACCGGCGGCCAGGAGCACCACGTCGTTCCAGGCGAACGGCAGCCGGACGAGCCCGTCCTCGACACCCGCTTCGGTGAGTTTCGCGGCGTGCAGGGCCGCATCGAGCAGTGCCGGGTGCAGCCCGAAACGACCTGCGGACTCGACGAGTTCGTCCGGGAGTGTCACCTCGGCGTACACCTCGTCACCGAGCCGCCAGGCGGCCCGCAGCCCGCGGAACGCGGGCCCGTAGCCGTATCCGCCCTCGGCCAGGTGCGGGTAGAACCCGTCCAGGTCCACGGGCCGGGCGCCGGCCGGCGGCCACGCGACCAGGTCGAAGTCGAGCGCGAGCGAGTCGCGGTCCGGGTCCGTCGCCGCGGCCAGCGTGCCGGTGGCGTGTCGGGTCCAGTCGGCCCCACTGTCGGGATCGGCGTCCGCGACGTCCTCCGGTCGGGAGTACAACTCGACGCTGCGCCGGCCGTCGCCCCGGTCGTCCCCGATCGCGACCTGGATCTGCACGCCCGCCCGTTCGGGCAACACCAGCGGCGCCTCCAGGGTCAGCTCGGCGACCCGGGAGCAGCCGACGAGGTCGGCGGCGTGCACGGCCAGTTCGGCGAGCGCCGAGCCGGGCAGGAGCACGGTCCCGGCGACCGCGTGATCGGCGAGCCAGGGGTGGGTGCGCAGCGACAACCGCCCGGTGAGCACGACGTGATCGGTTCCGGCGAGTCGGACCGCCGCCCCGACCAGCGGATGGCGGCCGGAGGCCAAGCCGAGATCCGCGGCGTCCGCGTTCGGGGCCGAGGCACTGTCGAGCCAGTAGCGCCGACGCTGGAAGGCGTACGTCGGCAGTTCCACCGTCGTGGTCGCGCCATCGGAGGTGGTCGCGGCGCCCGAGTCGATGCCCGTCGCCGTCGCCGTGAACAGGGACGACCAGCGCACCGGCACCCCCGCCACGTGCACCACGCCCAGCGCACCGATGGTGGTCTCCACCTCGGGCCGTTCGCGGCGCAGGATCGGCACGGCGGTGAGGTCGGCGCCCGAGTCCAGGACGTCGCGCACCATCGCGGTCAACACGCCTTCCGGGCCGAGTTCGAGGAAGGCCGTGCTGCCCTCGGCGTCGAGCGTCGCCACTCCGTCGGCGAAGCGCACCGCCTCGCGTACCTGCCGCACCCAGTACTCGGGGGTGCGCAGCTCGTCGGGCCGGGCGATCGCACCGGACAGATTGGAGACCAGGGGGATGGCGATCTCTCCGTAGGAGACCGTCGCCAGCACCTTCCGGAACTCCGCCGCCATCGGCTCCATCCGGGCCGAGTGGAACGCGTGGCTCACCTGGAGCCGCCGGGTCTTGTGCCCGGCCTCCGCGAATCGGGCGGCGGCCCGCAACACCGGTCCCTCGTCGCCGGAGAGCACGACCGAGGTCGGGCCGTTGACCGCGGCCACCGTCACCGCGCCGCCCTCGCGCTCGTCGTCCCCGGCCGCGTCGGCCAGGCCGTCCAGCGCTTCCTCCTCGGAGACCGAGACGGCGACCATCGCGCCGCCCGGGGGCAGTTCGTGCATCAGTCGGCCACGCGCGGCGACCACGACGGCGGCGTCCGGCAACGACCACAGGCCCGCGACGTGGGCGGCGGCCAGTTCGCCGATCGAATGGCCCAGCAGGTAGTCGGGCCGCACCCCGAACGACTCGGCGAGCCGGTAGCCGGCCACCTCCAGGGCGAACAGGCCCGCCTGGGTGAAGACCGTCTCGTCCAGGAGGCCCTGCGTGCCGTCCGCGCCGAAGACCACATCGCGCACCGAGTGCGCCGTGTGCCCGGACAGTTGCCGGTCGAGTTCGAACACGACCGCGTCGAACGCCTCGGCGAAGGCCGGGAAGGCGTCGTACAGTTCGCGACCCATGCCGACCCGCTGGCTGCCCTGGCCGGTGAACAGGAACGCGACCCGGCAGTCGGGGCGAGCCGAACCCACCACCAGGCCGGACGCGGGCCAGTCCTCGGCGAGCGCGTCGAGTCCGGCGAGCAGTTCGTCGCGATCCTGCCCGACCACGACGGCGCGCTCTTCGAACACCGCGCGGGAGGTCGCCAGGGCGTGACCGATCTCGGCCGTGCCGAGCGCGCCGTCGGCCCGGACCAGCGCGGCCAGTCGGCCCGCCTGACCGGCGAGGGCTTCCTTCGTACGGGCGGACAACAGCCAGGGCAACACCCCCTCGGGCGCGACCGGTTGCCCGAGATCGCTGTCCGCCCCGCCCTCGCTCGCCGGCACCGGTTCGGGTCCCTGCTCCAGTACGACGTGTGCGTTGGTGCCGCTGGCGCCGAAGGACGACACGCCGGCCCGGCGGGGACGGCCCGTCTGCGGCCACTCGCGGGCCTCGGTCAACAACTCGACCGCACCCGCCGCCCAATCCACATGCGGCGACGGCTCGTCCACGTGCAGCGTCCGCGGCAGTACACCCGCACGCATCGCCATGACCATCTTGATCACACCCGCGACACCCGCCGCGGCCTGCGCATGACCGATATTCGACTTCAACGACCCCAGATACAACGGCTGTTCGTCGGAGCGGTCCCGGCCGTACGTGGCGATGATCGCCTGCGCCTCGATCGGGTCGCCCAGGGTCGTACCGGTGCCGTGCGCCTCCACCGCGTCCACGTCCCGTCGATCGAGGCCCGCGGTGGCCAACGCCTGTTGGATGACCCGCTGTTGGGACGGGCCGTTGGGCGCGGTGAGGCCGTTGCTGGCACCGTCCTGGTTGACCGCGCTGCCGCGCACGACGGCCAGGATGCGGTGGCCGTTGCGGATGGCGTCCGAGCGGCGCTCCACCAGGAGCACGCCGACGCCCTCCGACCAGCCCGTGCCGTCCGCGGTCGCCGAGAACGCCTTGCACCGGCCGTCCGGGGCCATTCCGCGCTGCCGACTGAACTCGACGAACAGTCCCGGGTTGGTCATCACGGTGACGCCGCCGACCAGGGCCATCGAGCATTCGCCGCTGCGCAGCGCCTGGCCGGCCAGGTGCAGGGCCACCAGCGACGAGGAGCAGGCCGTGTCCACGGTCACCGCCGGGCCCTCGAACCCGAAGGTGTAGGAGACCCGACCGGACACCACACTCGCCGACGAGCCGGTGCCGATGTAGCCCTCCACCTCCTCGGGTACCTCGGCGAGGCGGGCCGCGTAGTCGTGGTACATGACGCCGGCGAACACACCGGTCCGGCTGCCGCGCAACGTGGCCGGATCGATGCCCGCGCGCTCGAACACCTCCCACGAGGTCTCCAGCAACAACCGCTGCTGCGGGTCCATCGCCAACGCCTCACGCGGCGAGATCCCGAAGAAGCCGGCGTCGAACTCGGCGGCTTCGTACAGGAATCCGCCCTCGCATGCGTAGCTCTTCCCCGGGGCCGTGGGGTCCGGGTCGTACAGGTTCTCCAGGTCCCAGCCACGATCGTCCGGGAACCCGGCGATCGCGTCCCGGCCGGCCGCGACGAGGTCCCACAGGTCCTCCGGCGAGGCCACCCCGCCCGGATAGCGGCACGCCATCCCGACGATCACCACGGGATCCCCGTCGACCACCACCCCCGCGACCGGCCCCGCCTCGACCGCGACGGCACCCACCAACTCGGCCCGCAGATAACCCGCGATCGCCGCCGGAGTCGGATAGTCGAACACCAACGTGGCCGGCAACCGCAGACCCGTCGCCGCACCCAACCGGTTCCGCAGATCCACCGCCAACATCGAATCGAACCCGAGATCCTTGAACGCCCGCCCGGCGCCCACCACCTCACCCGACTCGTGACCCAACACGCCGGCGGCGACCCCGCGCACCAACTCGACCAGCTCGCGTTCCTGTTCGGCGGGCGGCAGCGCCGCGATGCGCCGAGCGAGGGCGCTGCTCTCCCGGTCGTCTCCCGCCGCAGGCAGGTCGATCCGGCGCTTGGCCGCCCGAACCAGGCCGCCGAGCATCGACGGCAACCGCCCGGCGGCGGCTCCGCTGCGCAGCGCCGCGGCGTCGAGACGGATCGGTACGGTCAGGGCCGGGGTGGTCGGAGCGAGGGCGGCGTCGAAGAGTGCGAGCCCCTGCTCCTCGGTGAGCGGCACGATTCCCGTCCGAGCCAGGCGGGCCGTGTCGCCGTCGTCCAGGTGCCCGGTCATCCCGCTGGCCGTCGCCCAGAAGCCCCAGGCCATCGAGGTGGCGGGGAGCCCGTCCGCCCGGCGGATGTGCGCGAGGGCGTCGAGATACGTGTTCGCCGCCGCGTAGTTCGCCTGCCCGGGACCGCCGAGGATGCCCGACGCCGAGGAGAAGAGCACGAAGGCGGAGAGGTCGAGATCGCGGGTCAACTCGTGCAGGTTGACCGCACCGTCCACCTTGGACCGCAACACGGTGTGCAACCGCTCGTCGGTCAACGCCTCCACCAGGCCGTCGTCCAACAACCCCGCCGCATGCACGACACCGGTCAACGGCCCCTGAACATTCCCCAGCACGCGGGCCAGCGCATCCCGGTCGGCCGCATCACACGCCCGCACCGACACCGACGCACCCAGCGCCGTCAGCTCCTGCCTCAACTCGGCGGCCCCCGGCGCCTGTTCACCCCGACGGCCGAGCAACACCAGACTGCGCACGCCGTGCCGCGCAACCAGATGGCGCGCCACCAAAGCGCCCAACGTGCCCGTACCGCCGGTGATCAGCACCGTGCCGACACCGAACGACGATTCCGCTACGCCCGCCTCGACGACCTGCCGAACCAGACGCGGCACCAACACGGTGCCCCCACGAACCGCGACCTCGCGCTCGCCGCACGCCAAGGCCCCGGACAATCCGGAAACCCAATCCCCGCCCGCCGCATCGCCATCGACGTCGACCAGCGCGAACCGGTCCGGATGCTCCGTCGCCGCCGACCGCACCAGACCCCACACCACCGACGACGCCACATCCGACACCACCGACCCCGACCCGGCCCCCACCGCACCCCGAGTCACCACCACCAGACGCGACCCCACAAAACGCCCGTCACCCAACCACCCCCGCACCACCGACAACACCCCCACCGCAACCGCATGCGCGGCCTCGGCATCCGGGAAGGCCCCGGCCGGGTCGCCGACGCACGAGAGCAGGACGGTCGCGGGAACGGAGCTGCCCGCGTCGAGCGCGGCCGTCAGGGCGGCGAGGTCCGGGTAGCCGGTCGTCGTCGGGTTTGTGCCGGCCGATCCGAACGGATCGCGGCCGAGCACGACAACCTCCGCCGGCGCGTCGGTCGGCTCTGCGGGGGCCGCCGGTACCCACTCGACGGCGTACAGCGGCTCCTTGGCGCCGACCGCGTCGCGCAGTTGCTCCGCGTCGATCGGTCGCAGGGTCAACGCGGCGATCCGAGCGAAGGGGCGACCGTCGGTGTCCGCGAAGGCCAGCGCGACGGTGTCCGCGTCGTGCCGGGTGATCCGTACCCGCGCGGCGGACGCGCCGGTCGCGGACAGGGCGACCCCGCTCCACGAGAACGGCAACCGCAGCCGGCCGTCGTCCGCACCGGGGTGGCCCGCCGTCACGATGGCGTGCAACGCGGCATCCAGCAGCGCCGGATGCAGCCCGAAGCGCGCGGCCTCCTCCCGATGTTCGGCCGGCAGCGCCACCTCGGCGTAGACCTCGTCGCCGAGGTGCCAGACCGAGGTGAGCCCGCGGAACACCGGACCGTACTCGTAGCCACGCGCCGCCAGATCCGGGTAGAACCCGTCCAGGTCCATCGACCGAGCCCCGACCGGGGGCCAGACGCCATCGGCATCGGAGACCTCGACAACGGTGGACGACTCGTCCCGATCCACGAGCCGACCGATCGCGTGGCAGGTCCAGTCCGCCCCGAGGTCCTCATCGCCGGTCCGTGAGTGCACCGACACGGCCCGGCCGCCCGCCGCATCCGGCGCGGACACCACGACCTGGACCACCACGGCCCCCTGCTCGGGGACGGCCAGCGGTGCCTGCAGCGTCAGTTCGTCCACCCGGTCGCACCCGGCCGCCTCCCCGGCCCGTACGGCCAGTTCCACGAACGCCGCGCCAGGCAGCAGCACCGTCCCGGCGACCGTGTGATCGGTCAGCCACGGCTGCGCGGACAACGACAGCCGCCCGGTCAGCACCACGCCACCATCCACGGTCGACACGCAGGCCCCCACCAAGGGGTGCTCGGTGTCCCGCAGCCCCACCGCGCCGAGGTCCCCGCGTACCCCGGGAGGGGCCTGCAACCAGTAACGGCGACGCTGGAAGGCGTAGGTCGGCAGCTCGCCGGCCACGGTGTCCCGAGCGCGGTCGCGATCACCCTCGCCGTCTCCGTCGTGCAGCAGCGGGGCCCAGTCGACCGCGATGCCGTTCACGTGCGCTTCGGCCAGCGCGGCGGTGAAGCGGTCCGGACCGCCCTCACCACGTCGTAGCGTGCCCAGGACGACCGCTTCGGCCTCGGCCGACTCGACCGTGCCCTCCACCGGCGTGGTAAGCACCGGGTGGGCGCTCGCCTCGACGAAGGCGTCGAAGCCCTGCGCCAGCAGCAGCCGCACCGTCTCCTCGAACCGCACGGTCTCGCGCAGGTTGCTGTACCAGTACTCCGCGT
>NZ_JBHZAV010000159.1:17169-21170 GCF_042754445.1 Embleya sp. NPDC059213 | reverse complement strand
GGCCGGGCCGAATGAATCGGCCCGGCCCGCACGCGTATCCGCGCACCGTCTCGGCGGCGTCGCCGAGACGGTGCCTAAGCGGTGATCTGGATCTCGTAGGGCGCCGACTCCACGCCGGACGCCGAGACCACGCACAGCTCCACCCGGCCGGGTTCGACGTCGACCGGGACCGGGACGACCACGCACGCGTCGGACGGGTTGGCGAAGCCGGTGTCGGCCGGGATCAGCGGGGCGTGCACGTGCACCGCGCCGAACTTGACCACCACCCGGGCGAGCAGGTCCGCCTCGTGCGAGCCGCCCGCGGCGAGGTTGATCCCGCGCACCTCGATGTCGTCGCCCTGGCGGACGGCGGAGTCCAGGTCGCCGCGGGTGCGCACGCGGACCACGGACAGGATCACCGGGCGGTCGTTCTCGGCCAGCTTGCCCGCGAGATAGGTGATCACCGAGACCACGGCGAGCGCGACCAACGTGGCCGGGATGTCCGGGAGTCGGTCCGGGTCGCGGGCCAGGCCGACCACCACGAAGCCCACCGCGACCAGGTTGACGAGCAGGTACTGCGCGTCCACGAAGGAGGCTCGGCCCGCGTCGTCGGTGACCAGGTCGCGCAGCGCGGCCCGGTCGGCGCGCAGCTTCTGCAACACCCGGCGGCCGACCTTGTCGCCGACGATGCGCCGGACCGCGACCGCGGCCAGCAGCGGCGCGGCCACCAGGGTGATCTGGTCGAGCGCGACGTTGCCGAGCCGATCCAGCAGCCGATCCCGCTCGCCGGCCCCGGAGGCCGAGGCCAGCCGCATGCCCAGGAAGGCGAAGCAGTACATCAGCGCCACCATCCACAGCGCGGCGACCGCCTTGGAGGTGGACAACCGGCCGTCCAGGCCGCGTACGGGCGCGAACACGCCACCGCTCGTCCGGGCGGCCCACCCGACCACGCTGAGCGCTCCGGCGACCACCACGGCGGCCACGATCCCGGCGGTGCGCGAGCCGGTCCAGCCGGCGCCGATCGCGGTGAGGGCCTGAACCAGGACGAGCACCGCGACCAGGAGCCACAACACGATCAGCGCGCGCCCACCGAGCACTTGCAGCCAGGCGCGCCCCTGGGCCCGGCGCACGGCCGCCAACTCCTGTGCCTTGCCCCGCAGTTCGTCGGAAATCCACTGGCGGGCGCCGCCGTCGGAGTGGGCGACGGCCGAGGGCACACCCTCCTTGCGGGCCAGGGTTCGCCTCAGCGTCTCGAAATCGGCGACGGTCCTGCGGTATTCCTCCCGGACCACGCAATGACAGTCCGGTCCGTGCACACCGACACCGTGCGCCACTTCGCCACGCCCTCCCCACCACCACATACGAACGTGCTCGTTCAGCGGCACATTGTGCCGCATCCGAGGGGGGTCGCATGGGCCCGGTCGGGGGATCGCACGGTTTGTCGATCCCAGACCCCGGGCGACCTCGATCCCGGTCCCCCGCAAGGCGACCCGCCGGCCGTCGCGACGCGTTTCCACGCCCCCCGCGAACGCCGCCGGCCCCCGCCCGGAATCGGGTGGGGGCCGGCGGCGCGCACGTGCGATGCGACGGTGGGGACTACTCCCACTCGATGGTGCCCGGGGGCTTGCTGGTCACGTCCAGCGTGACCCGGTTGACCTCCCGGACCTCGTTGGTGATCCGGTTGGAGATCCGGGCCAGCAGGTCGTAGGGCAGGCGCGACCAGTCGGCCGTCATGGCGTCCTCGGAGGAGACCGGACGCAGCACGATCGGGTGGCCGTAGGTCCGGCCGTCACCCTGCACGCCGACCGAGCGCACGTCCGCGAGCAGCACGACCGGGCACTGCCAGATCTCCCGGTCCAGGCCCGCCCGGGACAACTCCGCGCGAGCGATCGCGTCCGCCTCGCGCAGGATCTCCAGTCGATCGGCGGTGACCTCGCCGATGATCCGGATGCCCAGCCCCGGACCCGGGAACGGCTGACGCCAGACGATCTCGGACGGCAGGCCCAGTTGCTCGCCGACCGCGCGCACCTCGTCCTTGAACAACTTGCGCAGCGGCTCGATCAGCTTGAACTGCAGGTCCTCGGGCAGCCCGCCGACGTTGTGGTGCGACTTGATGTTCGCGGTGCCGGTGCCGCCGCCGGACTCGACCACGTCCGGGTACAGCGTGCCCTGGACCAGGAACTCGACCTCCTCGCCGTGCGCGCCGGCCTCGGCGACCACCTCGGCGGCGGCCTGCTCGAACACCCGGATGAACTCGCGCCCGATGATCTTCCGCTTCTCCTCGGGGTCGGTGACCCCGGCGAGCGCGGTCAGGAAGCGCTCCTGCGCGTTGACCACCTTGAGCGAGACGCCGGTGGCCGCGACGTAGTCGCGCTCGACCTGCTCGGGCTCGTCCTTGCGCAACAGACCGTGGTCCACGAAGACACACGTGAGCTTGTCGCCGACCGCGCGCTGCACCAGCGCCGCGGCGACCGCGGAGTCCACGCCGCCGGACAGGCCGCAGATCACGTGCTTGTCGCCGACCTGCTCGCGGATCAGCTCGACCTGCTCCTCGACGATGTTGACCATCGTCCAGTTCGCCGCGAGCCCGGCGCCCACCTTGAGGAAGCGCTCCAAGATGGCCTGGCCGTGCTCGCTGTGCATCACCTCGGGGTGGTACTGCACGCCGTACAGCCGCGCCCCGTCGTTCTCGATCGCGGCGACCGGCGCACCCGCGCTGGTCGCGGTGACCGCGAAACCGGCCGGCGCACCGGAGACCGAGTCGCCGTGCGACATCCACACCGACAACGCGGCGGGCAGCCCGTCGAACAACGTGCTCGTGGGACCGGTCACGGTCAGCGGCGTCGCGCCGAACTCGGCGAGGCCGGTCTTCTCCACCACGCCGCCCAGACTCTGCGCCATGGCCTGGAAGCCGTAGCAGATGCCGAGCACCGGAACGCCGGCCTCGAACAGTGCCGGGTCGATGCTGGGCGCCTCGTCCGCGTACACCGAGGAGGGGCCGCCGGACAGGATGATCGCGGCCGGCCGCTTCGCGAGCATGTCCGCGACGGGCATGCTGTGCGGCACGATCTCGCTGTACACACGCGCCTCGCGCACCCGGCGGGCGATGAGCTGGGCGTACTGGGCACCGAAGTCGACGACGAGGACGGTCTCGGTGCCGCCCCCGTCCGGGCTGGCAAAGGTCACGAGGGGCCTTCCGGCGAAGCGAAAAAAGGGGTGGATGCCGATTCTACCGGCGCCGCGCGGGTGACCCCGGCTGGTGTCCGCGCCGGCGGGCCCGACATACTGGCGCCATGTCCTCGTTCGACGTGACGCGCAGCTTTACCTATGGCACCGGGATCCCCGGCGCCGCCGTCATCGCCTGAACGAGTACAGCCACAGGCAGACGAAGACGCCCCGGGTCCGGTACCCGGGGCGTCTTCGCGTTTGCCGCCGACACCCCGGAGCACGGCCCCCCTCCGGAGAGCAGGCCACCGATGGAAGACACCACCACGACCCCGCAGTCCCCTCAGGACGTGATCGGCGCCGGCCGAGCCCGGATCGACGATCTCGACCGACGCATCATCGAGCTGATCACCGAGCGGGTGGACACCTCCGCCGAGATCCAGCGGGTCCGGGTCGCGTCCGGCGGCGCGCGGGTGCAGTTGTCCCGCGAGATGGAGGTCATCGCCCGCTACCGCGACGGATTGGGCAAGCCCGGGACGACCGTGGCGCTGACGCTTCTCGAGCTGTGTCGCGGTCGGGTCCGCCCGCAGGCGTAACCTCACCGCGCCGGCGGTCGTTGTGACTGATGGCCGGCCCGCTTGATGCGCGGGCCGGGCAACGCAAGGCCGCCGACGCGATGAGGCGCGCTCGACCAGTGCGCCGTGGGACCTCGCGTTGGTGTCGTGACCGGGACGCAGGGGACAGCAACCGGTCACAACCCCGCCGGCGGGCCGGGGGTGGGGCGCCAGAACCCCGGCGCGCCGCCCGTGTGGCGACACTGGGTGGCCCCCCAACCCCGCCCCCCACAACGAGGGGGC
>NZ_JBHZAV010000159.1:0-17159 GCF_042754445.1 Embleya sp. NPDC059213 | reverse complement strand
GGGGGGGGGGGGCCCGGGGGTTGGTTGGGGGGCGGGGGCCGGGGGCAACCCCACCGGCAACCCCCCCGGCGGGGGGGGGGGGGGGGCCCCCCCCCCCCCGCCCCGCCGCGCCTTGGGCCGATCCGTGGATCGCCCCCGAACGCACCGCACCTCGACGTGCCTCATTCACCGCCAAGCGGATCTTTCACGCCAAAGTCGCCGGCAGCGCCCACAGTAGCGGGATTCCCGCCCCACCCCGGTGGTCGCGCGGGACCGCACCCCGGGGTCGGAGACGTCCGGTTAGCCGCAAATGATGATCATTAACCGCTCGATAGATGTCATTTTGTCCCGACTTGGCGGCACCCGCTCCACACTCCCCCGTCGCCGGGAATTCACCCTTCCGTCCCCGCACGCCCCGCGAGCCGCACATCGCGCCTCCACGCCCGTGCGCCGCGGGGCGGGACGGGACGGGCGTCACCGCACGCGGAGTACCTTCATCACCCGCAGCGACAGGGTCAGCGAGCGGGCCCACTGTTCGTCGCTCATCCCGAACGGGGCCGCGATCGGCAACAGGCGCTGGGTCGCGACGGTCTGTGCCTCGGTGAACTTCATGATGCCCTCGGCGCCGTGCCGCCGACCGAGCCCGGAGTCGCCCATGCCACCCATCGGCGCACCCGCGCTGCCGTAGGCCGCCGCGTAGCCCTCGTTGACGTTCACCGTGCCCGCGCGCAGCCGTCGGGCGAGCGCGCCGCCGTGTCGGGTGTCGCGGGTCCACACGCTCGCGTTGAGGCCGTACGCCGTCTCGTTCGCGCGGGTGACGACCTCTTCTTCCTCGGTGAACCGGTACACCGACACCACCGGGCCGAACGTCTCCTCCGCGCACACCGCCATCTCGGGCGTGACGTCCGCGAGCACCGTGGGCTCGTAGAACAGCGGACCCAGGTCCGGCCGCGCGGTGCCGCCGATCAGCACCCGCGCGCCCGCCGCCCGCGCCTCGTCCACATGCCGGGTGACCGCGTGCAACTGGCGGCGCGAGACCAGCGAGCCCATGTCGGTGTCCCACGCGAAGCCGGCCGCGAGCTTCATGGTCTGGATCCGGGCCAGGAAGCGGTCCAGGAACGCGTCGTGGATGTCGGCGTGCACGTACATGCGCTCGATCGAGACGCACAGTTGACCGGCCGAGGAGAAGCACGCGCGCACCGCGCCCTCCGCGGCCCGATCCAGGTCCGCGTCCGCCAGCACGATCATCGCGTTCTTGCCGCCCAGCTCCAGCGACGCGCCGACCAGGCGCGCGGCGGCTTGCCGGGCCACCTCGCGGCCGGTGCGGGTGGAGCCGGTGAAGCCGACGTAGTCCGCGCCCTCGACCACGGCGGTGCCGACCACCGGGCCGTCGCCGAGCACGATCTGCCACAGGTCCTCGGGCAGGCCGCACTCGATCAGCACGTCCTGGGCCCACAGCGCGGTGAGCGCGGTCTGCGTGTCCGGCTTCATCACCACCGCGTTGCCCGCGATGAAGGCCGGGATCGCGTCGCCGATGGACAGCGCCAGCGGATAGTTCCACGGCGAGACCAGGCCGACCACGCCCTTGGGGTGGCGCACCTCGATCGCCTTCGTCAGCACCGGCAGCGCACCGGCCCGACGACGCTCGCGCAGGTAGCCCGCGGCCCGCCGGCCGTAGTGCCGCGAGCACAGCGCGACGTCCAGGACCTCCTCGAACGCGTGCTTGCGCGCCTTGCCGGTCTCGGTCTGGATGATGTCCAGGATCTCCGACTGACGCTCCAGGACCCGGTCGTGGAAACGCAGGAACACCGCCGTGCGCTCGCGCACCGAACGTTTGGCCCACGCGGTCTGCGCGAGCCGCGCGCGGGCGAACGCGGAGGTCACGTTCTCCGGCGTGGACTCGGGAAGCTCGGCGATCGGCGACCCGTCGAACGGACTCCGAGTGGTCACCATGGTCGGCACGGGGCCGGTCACCACGCGTCGGGCGAGCCGCTCCGCGGGCAGGCTCGGCAGGTCGATGGATGCGGCTGCTGCCGGCGCGGGCGCTGCGATGTCCGTCATGGCACCAGCGTAGACAGCACTACTTGTCGGTAACAAGGACTGCTCGCCACGAGAGCGGACGCAACGGACACAATCCACCCGCCCGCACCACCCGACGGCCGAAACCCGCAGCCCGCCGCGCCGCCCGCCGACCCGCCACGCTCAATCCGTGTCGAGGTCCGCCAACGCCGACTCGATCGTGCGGTGGTAGGTCGGATAGGCGTACATCATGTCCCGCAGGGTGGCCACCGGCACCGCCGCTCGCACGGCCACCACGAGCGCGCCCAGGATCTCGCCGCCGGCGGGTCCCGCGGCGGTCGCGCCGACGAGCACCCCCCGGTCGACGTCCTCGATCACCTTCACGAAGCCCCGCGCACCGGTGATGTGCCCGCGCGAGGAGGCGGCCAGATCGGCGATGCCGATCCGCACGTCGAGGCCGGCCGCCCGGGCCTGGTGCTCGGTCAGGCCCACCGCGCCGATCTCCGGGTCGATGAACGTCACCCGCGGCAGCGCGCTGTGGTCCGCGTCGGGGCCCGCCGGGCCGCGGCCCGTCGCGTGCAGGATCGCCTTGGTCACGATCGCCGACTGGTACATCGCCACATGCGTGAACGCGCCCTGTCCGGTGACGTCGCCGACCGCCCAGACCGCCGGCGGCTCGCCACCGGGCCGCACCCGCAACTGCCCGTCCACCGGCAGCGCGTGCGCGTGCGGGTCGACCCCGAGCGCATCGGCGCCCAGGGCGACCAGGTCCACCCGGCGGCCGGTGGCCACCAGCAGCTTCTCCGCCTCGATCGTCTGCCCGTCGGACAGCGACAGGGTGAAACTCTTGCCGTCGTGGGCGACCCGCTCGGCCCGCGTGTCCAGGTGGATCCGCACACCGTCCTCGGTCAGCGCCCACGCGGCCAGGTCGGAGGATTCGGGATCCTCGACGGCCAGCACCCGATCGCCGTTCTCCACGATCGTCACCTGCGTACCGAACCTGACGAACACCTGGGCCAGTTCCAGCCCGATCGCGCCGCCGCCGAGCACCGCGAGCGAGCGCGGTGCCGCGTCCGCCTCGATCGCCTCGCGGTTGGTCCACAGCGGAGTGCCGGCCAGGCCCTCGATCGGCGGGACGAACGCCTTCGTGCCGGTGCCGACCACGATCGCGTGCCGGGCCCGGTAGCGCCGCGCCACGCCGTCGGTGCCGGTCGCCTCGACCGTGTCCACGTCGGTGATCCGGCCGGCGCCGCGCACGAACGTCATGCCCTTGTCCACCAGCCGGTCCACCGCGGCCCGGTCGTTCCAGTCGGCGGTCAGCTCGCGCACCCGCGCGGCGACCTTCGACCAATCAGGGTGTGCCAGACCTTGGGCCTCGCCGGCCGCGTACACCATCGCCTTGGACGGGATGCAGCCCCAGTACGGACACTCGCCGCCGACCAGGCCGTCCTCGATGCCCACCACCTCCAGCCCGGCCGAGGCGAGATTGCCGGCGACGGCCTCACCGCCCACGCCGAGACCGAGGACGATCACGTCGACGTCGATGGGATCGGCGGCTTGCGGGCTCACGGGTACCTCCGAGTGGGTCGGGTGTTTCGCACCGTACCCCGCCGGGATGCGATGATTCGGCGCTCGGCTCCGCCGGCACGCTCAGTTCTGCTGGAAGTAGGCCGCGACGTTCTGGAACGCGTCGTGCGCCTTGGACCAATCGGCCTCGTACGACGCGACATAGATCGCGTAGTCGGTGTTCCGGTCGGTGACGATGCCCAGGTCCATGGCGTGCGCCGGCTTGGTGCTGCCGGTGGCCAGCGGGTCGCCGTTCCAGGTGAACTCCCAGACCGCCGCCTGCCAGCCCGGCCGGTATCCGGCGTAGTCCTTGAGCTGGACCTGACGGTAGCTCGACGCGTATCTGGACTTGAAGCCCGTCTCGTTGGCGCTGAAGTTGGCGAGCGGGTTGCCGCCGACCTTGGTCAGGCCGATCCGGATCAACACCTTGCCGTCGGCGGTGCGGTAGTCGACCTGGTCCTTCTGCGTCCCGGTCACCTCACGCCTGGCGCCGACCGGTACGAACAGGCTGAAGCCCGCCGCGTCCTTGGTCCACACGTAGCCCGGCAGCGCGGTCGGCCCGGTCGTGCCGCCGCCCTGGGTGCCCTGGGACGGCGGTTTGGCCGGCGGCACCACGGCCCCGCCGGCGGACGGCGTGCCGGCGGCCGGCGACTGGTTGTCCGGGATCTGCGGGGCCGTCCCCGCCCCGGACGACTTCGTGTTCGTGGCCGTCGTGTCGTCCTTGCCGTCGTCCCTGGTGACCAGGACCCCCACCACGACGCCGCCCACGATCAGCGCGACCACGAGCGCCACGACCGAGACGATCCGACCGGTGCCGCGGCGGCGCGGTTCGGGCATCGGGCGGTACGGCTGCGACGGTGTCTGTTGCGGCGGCCCGCCCGCAGGGGTGTCGCGGGTCGCCGACGTGCCCGCGTCGGCGGGCGAATACGCCGGCTGCGACCACGCACGGGGTGGCGTGTTGCCGCCGGGGTGCTGGGCCGCGTCGCCGTCGAAGCCCGGCTGCGCGTGCTGGTGCGGGTCGTACGCGCCGGCCGGCGTGGTCGGCTGCTCGGACGTCGCGGGCTGGTGCGTGGGCGGCGGCGGTACCGCGTCGAACTGCCGGGACGGCGTCGAATCGGCCACCTCGCGCAGGATCCGGGCCCCTTCCCGGGCGCCCATCCGCTGGTCCGGGTCCTTGACCAGCCAGCCGGCGATCACCGGTTCGAGCCCGCCCGCGTGCCGGGGCGGGTCGGCCTGATCGGTCAGGATCGCGTTCAGCGTGCTGATCATCGTGCCCCGGCGGAACGGATTGCGACCCTCCACCGCCATGTAGAGCACGACCGCCAGCGACCACAGGTCCGCGCCGAGCAGCGGACGTTTGCCCTCGGCACGCTCGGGCGCCAGGAAGTCCGGCGAGCCGACCAGCATGCCGGTCGTGGTGAGCGTGGCGGTGCCGGTCGCGGTGGCGATGCCGAAGTCGGTGAGCACCACCCGCCCGTGCGTGGTGACCAGGATGTTCGCGGGTTTGACGTCGCGGTGCACCACACCCTTGTCGTCGGCGGCGAGCAGCGCGTCGAGCACCTTGAGGCCGAGTTCGGCGGCGTCCGCCGGGGTCAGCGTGCCCTGGGTCTCCAGGATCTCGGCGAGCGACTGGGCCTCGACCAGCTCCATCACGATCCACGGGATGTCGCCCTCCTCGACCACGTCGTGGATGGTGACCACGTTGGGGTGACCGATCCGGGCGGCCGCGCGGGCCTCGCGCAGCGTGCGCTCGCGGGCGAGGTCCTTCTCCTCGTCGTCGAGATGGTCCGGCAGCCGCAACTCCTTGATCGCGACATCGCGATGCAGCATCTCGTCCACAGCACGCCATACCGTGCCCATGCCGCCTCGGCCGAGCATGGTGCCCAACCGGTAACGCCCGCCCACGATCCGGCCGCGCGTGCCCCCGGTCTGTGCCACTTGCCCTCCCCGCGTCAACCGACTGTCCCGCCGGCCAGCCACCAGACTAGAACTCGTCACATTGGATGCGACGGCCCGGTCCGGCGGGCGGATCGAAATCTGCGATGTGCCGCGATCACCCGCGCGGATCCGCGCCCGCCCGCACCGACGCTCCCGCAGACCCGCGGCACGGCGCCCGTCGGGGCGGTCCTGCCGGGGCCCGGGCCCGGGTCAGCTCGTCGTGCTCACGCCCCCCGAGTCCCCCGGCGAACCGCTCTGTCCACCGGCGCTGCCGCCCTTGGACGAGTCGATCGGCGGACGTGTGGTCGGCGGCGCCGAACTCGACGGCGGCCGACTGGACGGCGGCCGCGAGGTGCTCGGCGCCGTGGTCGAGGGGCGGGCCGTGCCCGGGTCGGTGCGAGTGGGCCGCGCGGTCCGGGTCGACCCACTGCCCTGGTTGCCGTTGCCGGGCGTACCGGTGTCGTCGTGCCCGGCACCGCCCGAGGATCCGGTGGGGCGCGTGGTGTCCCGACGGGTCTCGGTGCCCGGCGCGTTCGGGGCGATCGGACCGCCCTGCGACGCGCCGCCCGACCCCGGCGAATCCGAGCCGCCTCCGCCCTGCCCGCCCACGGCCGTCGGCACCCAGATCGCCAACGCGGTCACGGCGGCGGCGACCATGGTGCCCAGGACGACGGTCCGGCGCCGCTTCCCGGCCGCGGCGTTCGACGCCGACGGGCCGGTGGGCGCACCGATCAGCACCGGGTTGCGCCGGTCGTCGGCGGTGGCCGAGGCATGGAGCGCGTCGGCGGGCGAGTACGCGCGCTCCCCGGTCATCGGGTAGCCGCCGGTCGCACCGTCCGGGTCGGCCCGACTCACCGCGCCGAACGAGGGCGCCGGCGGCACCGGCGGTTCCTGGTGCCACAGCGGCGGCACCTGCGGAGTCGGCGCGGCCTGCCAGGACGAGTGGGTGACCCCCCGCACCCCGCCGGGGTCCTGCACCGTCGCGGTGCCCGGCGGGATGGGCAGCGGGCCCGCCTCCTCGGCGGGCACCTCGACCAGGGCGGCCATCAGCAGTCGCTCGGTCTCGTCCTCGTCGGCCCGCTCCAGCGGGTCCTTGCGCAGCAACGCCTCGATCGCCGGCCACAACGCCTGGGACCGGCGCGGCGGCGCGGGCTCGTCGGTGAGCACGGCGGTGAGCGTGTCCATGGCCCCGGTGCGCCGGAACGGCGAGAAACCCTCCACCGCCTGGTACAGGGTCACCCCGAGCGACCACAGGTCCGAGGCGGGGCCGGGCCGACGCCCGAGCACGCGCTCCGGCGCGAGGTATTCGGGCGAGCCGACCAGCATCCCGGTGGCGGTGAGCGTGACCGACCCGGCCACGGTGGCGATGCCGAAGTCGGTCAGCACGATCCGGCCACCGGGCACCATCAGGATGTTGCTGGGCTTCACGTCCCGGTGCAGCACGTCGGCGGCCCGCGCGGCGCGCAGTGCGGCAAGCACCGCCAGGCCGACCTCGGCCGCCTCGTGCGGGGCCAGCCGGCCCTCGTCCAGCACGTCGGTGAGCGAGGGGGCGCGGACCAGTTCCATCACGATCCACGGGCGCCCGTCGTCCTCGGCGACGTCGAAGATGGTGACCACGTTGGGGTGGGTGATCCGGGCCGCCGCGCGGGCCTCGCGCAGGGCACGTTCGCACCGCCCCTGGGTGTCCATCTCGTCGAGGTCGTCAGGTATCCGGACCTCCTTGACCGCGACGTCCCGGCGCAGCAGTTCGTCGAAGGCGAGCCAGACCGTGCCCATCCCGCCCCGACCGAGCGGCTCGGCCAACCGATAGCGCCCGTCCACCAGGCGGCCGTTCATACCGCTGTCGTGTGCCACGTGGTCCTCCCCAAGACCGTGGACATCTCCCGATCCGCCTTGTCGGCGCGTCATTGGCGTCACGTGTAGGACGTCCGAGGCGCTCCGAAGGTTCCGTCGCGGAAGGTACGTTCGGCCACCCGGCGCACGACGCTCCCGGGGGCGGAACGAGGCCGAACGCCCCGGCCGCGAACCGCGGTCCGGACCCGGGACCCGAAAGTCCCAGGTCCGGCCGGGCACACCCGCCCGTCCCGGCCCCTCGGCGCGATCGTGTCCGAGCGGAACCGGGTCGAACCGGGTTCAGCCCGCGATCGACAGGTGCCCGCGCGCGTGCTCGTAGTACGCGCCGGCGGTGCCCCACAGGTCGTCGCGCCCGCGCACGGTCAGCCAGTAGCGCACACCGGACGTGGTGCGCACCACCAGGTCCTTGCCGTGGTAGGTGGTCAGGTCCTGTCCGCGCCAGATGTACTCCCACTCGGCGGCCTCGTGCCCCCGGTAGTCGGTGACGCGCAGGAGCAGGCGTTCGTAGTCCTCGCCGTCCAGGCGTTCCCGGCCGCCGATGCTGCCGTGCTCACGGTGTGCGACCGACTCCTCGGGGGCCATCACGATGCCCCGGTCGACGGTGACGGTCACCGAGATCAGCCGGTCCGGATCGGTCACCGTCAGGCCGCTCGCGCTGTCCGTACAGGTCCAGCCCTCCGGGACGGGCAGCGCGAAGCCCAGATCGGTCCGCCGCCGACGCCGCAGTCGCGGTATCACCTTGTTGTCCACGAGCGGGCCGACCACCAGGCAGCCGCCGATCAGGGCGCCCACCACGATCGGATTCGGATTGATCTTCGCGGCCTCCAGGGCGCCGCCGGCGATCACCCCGAGCAACATCGCCACCGGCACCGACCGGGAGATCCGCCGGTGCGGCAACACCAGCCACACGCTCAACGCGAGCGCCAGCAGCACGATCGTGTACATCCCGGTCCAGCTCCCGAACGCGGCCAACCAGCGCGCGCCGGCGGCGGTGGCGATGCCGACCGAGGTCAGGATGGTCGTCCAGTGCCGGAACCACCAGCGCGGCCAGCGCCGGTAGCGGGCCCGGAAGGCGCCGCCCTCGCGGGGCAGCCGCACGTTCGGCGAGGTCTCGTGCAGGCTCCCCCGGGGCGGCCGGTCGGCGCCGGCGCCGAGCTTGCCCGTCGGCCGGGGGGTCTGCGACCGGTCCGCCGGTTGGGGCCGGCCGGACACGCGCACCCCGTGCCGGCGGACCGGGCCGCGCTGGGTCCGGTCCGGCACGAAGCGCTCGGCGATCAGCCCGGCCGGCGCGGGTGCCCCCTCGGCGACCTCCACGAGCAGGTCGCGCACCTCCTCCGGGGAGCCGCGCCGCGCGGGGTCCTTGACCATCAGCGCCTTGAGCACCGGGGTCAGCGGGCCGGCCAGGAAGATCTCCGGAAAGCGGCCCGCGGCGACCGCGCCGAGCGTCGCCGCGTGCGTGTTGCGGCGAAAGGCCGGGCGGCCCTCGACCGCCTCGAACAAGGTCGCGCCCAGCGACCACAGGTCGGCCTGCGGCCCGGGCTGCTCGCCCGCGATCTGCTCGGGTGCCAGGTATTCGGGCGAGCCCACCATCGCGCCGGCCTGGGTGAGGGTCGCGCTGTCCTCGACCGAGGCGACCCCGAAGTCGGTGAGCACGACCCGGCCGTTGCGGGCGAGCAGCACGTTGGCGGGCTTGACGTCGCGGTGCAGCACGCCGGCCTCGTGCGCGGCCTCCAGGGCGGCGAGCAGTCGCAGGCCCAACTCGGCGACCTGCTCGGGCGGGATCGGGCCCTCCTTGTCCAACTCCTGGGCCAGCGAGAGACCGCGGACCAACTCCATCACGATCCACGGCCGCCCGTCCTCCTCGGCCACGTCGAAGATGGTCACCACGTTGGGGTGATCGATCCGGGCCGCCGCCCGGGCCTCGCGCATCATCCGCGCACTCAGCGTGCCGCGATCGTCTTCGTCCACGAAGCGGGGCAGCCGCATCTCCTTGACCGCCACATCACGGTCGAGCATGGTGTCCACGGCCCGCCACACGGTGCCCATCCCGCCCCGGCCCAGTTGATCACCCAGGCGGTATCGCCCCGCGACCAAACGCTCGGGTGCTTCCGGGTCGGTCAAGTCTCTCGCTCCCCATGCAGCCGCGGCCCCGCCGCGCGATCGGGTGGTTGCCTTTTCCATACTCCGGTCCGGGGTCCGGCGAGGTCCACCGGTTCGGGGACGAACATCGCGGAAAGACACCTGCCCGGCGTATCGGTGGAACGTGGCAACGCCCGGGAAGGTGCCCACGGCGCCGGCCGATCAACCGTTGCGTGCCCGACGGTTCCTTCCGCGGCGGCGCCGGCCCCGTGCCCTCACCCGGGCACGATGTCCTGCGCGCCCAGGCGCACCGCGTCCGCCGTGTGGTCGTCCATCTGTTCCTGGGACGAGCGCTCCGCCTCGATGCGCTTGACGTAGTAGTCCACCTCCCGCCGTTGCTGCTCCTCCTCCCAGCCGAGCACCCGGGCCATCAGCGCGGCACACGCGCGGGCGGCCCGGGCGCCCCGGTCGAACATCTCGATCGACACCCGGGTGCGCCGATCCAGTACGTCGTCCAGGTGCAGCGCACCCTCGTGGGTGCACGCGTAGACCACCTCGGCGGCCAGATAGTCGTCCGCGCCGTCCAGCGGATAGGCCAACTCCGGTTCGTCCGCGATCAGCGCGAGCAGTTCCTCGATCATCGACCCGTACCGGTTCAGCAGGTGCTCCACCCGGGCCACGTGCAACCCGGCGCGGGCCGCGATCGAGGCCCGCGCGTTCCACAACGCCGGATAACCCTCCGCGCCCGCGAGCGGCACCGTCTCGGTGCAGCTCGGCGGGACCTTGCGATCCAGCCCGTGTACGGCCGCGTCCACCGCGTCCGAGGCCATCACCCGATACGTCGTGTACTTGCCGCCCGCGACCACCACCAGGCCGGGCACCGGGTGCGCGACGGTGTGCTCGCGCGAGAGTTGCGACGTGGCGTCCGACTCGCCCGCCAGCAGCGGTCGCAGGCCCGCGTACACACCTTCCACGTCCTCGCGGGTGAGCGGCACCGCCAGCACCCGGTTGACGTGCTCCAACAGGTACTCGATGTCCGCCCGGCTCGCCGCAGGATGCTCCTTGTCCAGTTCCCAGCGGGTGTCCGTGGTGCCCACGATCCAGTGCCGGCCCCACGGGATCACGAACAACACGCTCTTCTCGGTGCGCAGGATCAGGCCGGTCGAGGAGTGGATCCGGTCCCTGGGCACCACCAGGTGGATGCCCTTGGAGGCGCGGACGTGGAACTGCCCGCGCTCGCCGACCATGGCCTGCGTCTCGTCCGTCCACACCCCGGTCGCGTTGACCACCTGCCCGGCCCGGATGTCGTAGGTCCCGCCGGTCTCCATGTCGCGCACGTGCACGCCCACCACCCGCTCGCCCTCGCGCAGGAAGCCGGTCACCGCCGCCCGCGAGGCCACTTGGGCGCCGTAGCCGGCGGCGGTGCGCACGAGCGTCATCGTGTAGCGCGCGTCGTCCATCTGCGCGTCGTGGTACTGCACCGCGCCCACCAGCGAGTCCTTGCGCAACGCCGGTGCCAGACGCAGTGCCTGACGTCGAGTCAGTTGCCGGTGTCGGGGCAGTCCGCGGCTGCGCCCGGCGGAGGCCGCCATCGTGTCGTAGAGCGTCACCCCGGCGGTAACGTACGGCCGTTCCCAGCCGCGCCGGCGCAGCGGGTACAGGAACGACACCGGCTTGACCAGGTGCGGCGCGAGCGTCTGCAACAGCAGCCCGCGCTCGCGCAACGCCTCGCGCACCAACGCGAAATCGAGCATCTCCAGGTAGCGCAGGCCGCCGTGGATCAACTTGCTGGACCGGCTGGAGGTACCGGACGCCCAGTCCCGCGCCTCCAGGAGACCCACCGAGAGGCCACGTGTGGCCGCGTCGAGGGCGGTGCCGGCGCCGACCACACCCCCGCCCACCACGATCACGTCCGACTCGTGTTCGGCCATCCGCCGCAGCGCCAGCGCGCGCGCCGCGGGCCCCATCGCCGTGGTCCGCATCAGCCACCTCCGAAACCGATCCACACCTGCCGGACCACACCCATCGGGCGACTCGCCCCTCCCCCGCCTACCCAATGCCCGTCGGACCGACCACGCGTTCGGCCGTTCCGGGTCGGTCCGACCGTCGGTGCCGCGCCCGGGGGAACGCGAACGGCCCCGAACACCAAGGGTGTTCGGGGCCGCTCGGGGAACGGGTCAGTGTGCGGGCGAGACCGTGACCTCGACCTGCTGGAACTTCTTCAGCTCCGAGTAGCCGGTGGTGGCCATCGCCCGGCGCAGCGCGCCGAACAGGTTCATCGAACCGTCGGACACGTGCGAGGGGCCGAGCAGGATCTCCTCCAGCGTGCCCACCGCGCCCAGGTTCATCCGCCGACCGCGCGGCAGCTCGGGGTGGTGCGCCTCCGAGCCCCAGTGCTGACCGGCGCCGGGGGCGTCGCTCGCCCGGGCCAGCGCCGAGCCGATCATCACCGCGTCCGCGCCGCACGCGACGGCCTTGGCGATGTCGCCGCTGCGGCCCACGCTGCCGTCGGCGACCACGTGCACGTACCGGCCGCCCGACTCGTCGAGGTAGTCGCGGCGCGCCTCGGCCACGTCCGCCACGGCGGTGGCCATCGGCACCGCCACGCCGAGCACGCTGCGGGTGGTGTGCGCCGCGCCGCCGCCGAAGCCGACCAGGACACCGGCCGCGCCGGCCCGCATCAGGTGCAGCGCACCCTGGTAGGTCGCGCAACCGCCGACGATCACCGGCACGTCGAGGTCGTAGATGAACTGCTTGAGGTTCAGCGGTTCGGCCCGCCCGGACACGTGCTCGGCGGAGACCGTGGTGCCGCGGATCACGAACACGTCCACGCCCGCGTCGATCACGGCCTTGTGGTACTGCGCGGTGCGCTGCGGCGACAGCGCGGCGGCGGTGACCACGCCCGAGTCGCGGATCTGCTTGATCCGCGCGCCGATCAGCTCCTCCTTGATCGGCTCGGCGTAGATCTCCTGCATCCGCCGGGTGGCCGCGTCCTCGTCCAGCGCGCCGATCTCCTCGATCAGCGGTGTCGGGTCCTCGTAGCGCGTCCACAGCCCTTCGAGGTTGAGCACACCCAGGCCGCCCATGCGACCGACCTCGATCGCGGTCTGCGGCGACACGACGCTGTCCATCGGCGCCGTCAGGAACGGCAACTCGAACCGGTACGCGTCGATCTGCCACGCGATCGAGACCTCTTCGGGGTCCCGGGTCCGCCGGCTGGGGACGATGGCGACGTCGTCGAAGTGATAGGCACGCCGGCCACGCTTGCCCCGGCCGATTTCGACCTCAGTCACGTTGCGCCTCTCCTGCTGGAATCGGTGGATGGGAAAATCCCCGTATCCCAGGGTACGGGGCGGGCAAACCGGCAAGAGGCCCCGCCCGCGGTACGGACGAGGCCCCTGGGAGGTGCCGTGGATCAGCGCGAGTGGTAGTTCGGCGCTTCCTGCGTCATGTGGATGTCGTGCGGGTGCGACTCCTTGAGCCCCGCCGAGGTGATCCGCACGAAGCGGCCCTTGTCCTGGAGCTCGGTGACGGTCGCCGCGCCGGCGTAGCCCATCGACGCGCGCAGGCCGCCGATCAACTGGTGCGCGACGGCGGAGAGCGGGCCCCGGTAGGGGACCTGGCCCTCGATGCCCTCGGGGACCAGCTTGTCCTCGGAGAGCACGTCGTCCTGGAAGTAGCGGTCCTTGGAGAAGGACTTGGCCTGGCCGCGCGACTGCATCGCGCCGAGCGAGCCCATGCCCCGGTAGGACTTGAACTGCTTGCCGTTGATGAAGATCAGGTCGCCGGGGCTCTCCTCGCAACCCGCGAGCAGGCTGCCCAGCATCACCGTGTCGGCGCCGGCCGCGATCGCCTTGGCGATGTCGCCGGAGTACTGCAGGCCGCCGTCGCCGATCACCGGCACGCCCGCCGCGCGGGCCGCCTGGGCCGCCTCGTAGATCGCGGTGACCTGCGGCGCGCCCACACCCGCGATCACCCGGGTGGTGCAGATCGAGCCGGGGCCGACGCCGACCTTGACGCCGTCCACGCCGGCGTCGATCAGCGCCTGCGCCCCGTCGCGGGTGGCGATGTTGCCGCCGATCACCTCGACCTTGGTGTTCGCCTTGACCTTGGCGATCATCTCCAGGACGTTGCGCGAGTGGCCGTGCGCGCTGTCCACCACGATGAAGTCGACGCCGGCCTCGACCAGTGCCTGGGCGCGCCGGTAGCTGTCGTCGCCGGTGCCGATCGCGGCGCCGACCACGAGCCGGCCGTCCGCGTCCTTGGTCGCGTGCGGGTACTGCTCGCTCTTGACGAAGTCCTTGACCGTGATCAGCCCGCGCAGCTTGCCCGCGTCGTCGATCAGCGGCAGCTTCTCCACCTTGTGCCGGCGCAGCAGTTCCATCGCCTGGTCGCCGGTGGTGCCGACCTTGCCGGTGACCAGCGGCATCGGGGTCATGATGTCGCGCACCCGGCGCGAGTGGTCCACCTCGAAGCGCAGGTCGCGGTTGGTCACGATGCCCAGCAGCCGACCGTTGTCGTCGGTGACCGGGACGCCGCTGATCCGGAACCGCGCGCACAGCGCGTCGACTTCCTGGAGCGTGGCGTCCGCACCGATGGTGATCGGGTCCAGCACCATGCCGGCCTCGGAGCGCTTGACCGTGTCCGCCTGCGCGGCCTGGTCCTCGACCGAGAGGTTGCGGTGCAGCACGCCGACGCCGCCCTGCCGGGCCATGGCGATCGCCATCCGGGCCTCGGTCACGGTGTCCATCGCGGAGGACAGCAGCGGGATCCGGACGCGGATGTTGCGGGTGACCCGGGCGGAGGTGTCCACCTCGCTCGGCACGACGTCGGACGCGCCCGGCAGCAGCAGGACATCGTCGTACGTCAGCCCGAGCATCGCGAACTTCTCGGGTACGCCGTCGGCCGTGAGACTCATGACACCTTCCGAAGGTATTCCGATGGACCGCTCCGCCGGCCCGCTCCCCGTCGACCTGCTCCTCGAAGCCGGCCTGCTCCTCGAAAAAGCAGGACCGGTTCCCGGGTACGGGGGAACGCGCTCTCGGCAAGCGGATGGGTGGATTGAGGGTTCATGCTACTGGCCCCACGCGATGCTTCGAGCCCGGTTGCCGATGGTGAGCACAACCGCGCACCGGGGCCGCACCATTCCCGGGCCGGGTCAACAGCGGTCGGGCACCACCCGGCGACGGTTCGCCGCGGTGCCGTCGACCTCGGCGAGCAGCGCGCCGAACAGCCGGGCGACCCGGTCCTGGGCGGGGGTCGGACGGCGCCGCCGCAACTGCTCGACGAGTTCGTCGTCCTGCCGCAGCAGGCCCAGGTCGGCGGTGCCGGATCGGCCGCCGAGCCGCACACCGCCGCCGTTCACGCGGTCTTCTCCTCGCCCGCCAACGCCCTCAGGCGAGTCAGCGCACGATGCTGCGCGACCCGCACCGCGCCGGGCGACATGCCCATCGCCCGCCCGGTCTCCTCGGCGGAGAGGCCGACGGCGACCCGCAACACGAGCAGCTCGCGCAGGTTGTCGGGCAGCCGGCCGAGCAACGCCCGGGCGTGCGCGGCATCGCTGCGCCGCACCACCTGATCCTCGGGCCCCGGATGGTCGTCCACCGCCTCGGGCAGATCACACGTGGGCACCGCACCGCGCATCGCGGCGCGCTGCACGTCGACCACCTTGTGCGCCGCGATGCCGAACACGAACGCCTCGAACGGACGGCCCTCGTCGCGATATCGCGGCAGCGCCGACAACACCGCGAGGCAGACCTCCTGCGCCGCGTCGTCCGCCGCGTGCTCGGCGCCGGAGACCCGGCCCAACCGGGCCCGGCAGTAGCGCAACACCAGTGGTCGGACGTACGCGAGCAGTTCGTCGGTCGCCTGCACGTCCCCTTGGACCGCACGAACCACGACGGCACGCATGCCGTCGTCGGCCTGCGCGTGTGCTTCGTACGGCTCGTCCGGCATTCGCTCGGGGGTCCCACCCATGCCATTCAGTATGCAGGGATCGGCGACCGAATCGCGGCCATGCCGACCCGGGGGACTCATCCGGCCCCCCGGGCAACGGCAATCACCGCACGGACCCTCGCCCGTCGGGGGCCGCCGACACACGCGTCATCGCACAAGTCCCCACCGACCGTGCCCACCCGGGGAGTGATCCCCCGGGCCCTCACGGCCGGGGGAGCGCTCGCCTGCGTGCGTCATCGCACGAGTCCCCACCGGAATCCGAGCGCGACCGCGTGGGCCCGGTCGGATGCGCCCAGCTTCTTGAAAAGCCGGCGCGCGTGGGTCTTGACGGTGTCCTCGGACAGGAACAGCTCACGCCCGATCTCGGCGTTGCTGCGTCCGTGACTCATGCCTTCGAGCACCTGGATCTCGCGTGCCGTCAGGGTCGGCGCCACGCCCATGTCGGGCGAGCGCAACCGCCGGGGCGCGAGCCGCCAGGTCGGGTCGGCAAGCGCCTGGGAGACGGTCGCGCGCAGTTCCGCGCGCGAGGCGTCCTTGTGCAGATATCCCCGAGCCCCGGCGGCGACCGCGAGGGCCACGCCGTCCAGGTCCTCGGCCATCGTCAGCATGATCACCCGTGCGCCGGGGTCGCCGGCCAGGAGGCGGCGCACCGCCTCGACGCCGCCGAGCCCGGGCATCCGCACGTCCATGAGGACGAGGTCGGACCGCTCCGCGCCCCAGCGCCGCAGTACCTCCTCGCCGCTCGTGGCCGTCGTCACCCTCTCGACGCCGGGGACCGTGGCCACCGCCCGCCGCAGGGTCTCCCGGACCAGCGGGGAATCGTCGCAGACCAGGACGGTCGTCATCGCCGGCCTCCGCAGTGGATCCGCGTCACGTTGAGCCTCCACGCCTGTACGTACCGTTTCCTTTGCGGCGGTCCCGAAGGGCGGTGGTCGGGGTCCGACCCCGACCGCCTTCGTCGCCAACCGCTTCACCCACCCCAACGAGCATCACTCGAAAGGGTTACGGGGGGAGTTCCGCTCCGCCGTTACGACAACGAGGCGACCAAGCCCGAGGACACGCAAGGGTGATCGCGCGCGTACACCCCGCCACCTTCCACGCGTCTCCCCCTCGATTCCCGCCCGGGCGGACCCGCCCCGAGCCGTCGGACGACCTCATCGGCCACCAGGGTGAGTAATTTTTTCTGGTTTCGGTGCATAAGTGGGAATTAGGATTGGAACTGATCATTTCGTGACACAGTCGCACCTACTTCTGATCGCTTGATCACGACTGTTCTGCACGGTCTGCACCAGAGGTGGCAACCCTGCTCACCGACAACTCGTACGCGATAAGCAAGAGGGACGAGTCATGGCTGATTTCTCGCGACTCCCCGGCCCCAACGCCGATCTGTGGGACTGGCAGCTCTCGGCAGCCTGTCGCGGAGTCGACAGCGCACTGTTCTTCCATCCCGAAGGCGAGCGAGGCGCCGCCAGGGTCGCCCGGGAGGCTTCGGCCAAGGAAGTCTGCATGCGGTGCCCGGTCCGTCGCCAGTGCGCCACGCACGCCCTCAAGGTGCGCGAGCCGTATGGCGTATGGGGCGGCCTCACCGAGGACGAACGGGTCGAACTCGACAGCGACCGCCGGCACGGGGTCGCCGCGGAACGAGCGGCGGCGGCCGCGGGCAGCGGGTCCGGGGCGCACCACGGCACCGAGGCACTGAGGCACTGAGGCACCGAGACATCCAAGACCGCAACCGAAGAAGGCTCGGCGGCCCGTCCCCGGATCCGGGG
>NZ_JBHZAV010000158.1:0-21256 GCF_042754445.1 Embleya sp. NPDC059213 | reverse complement strand
GGGGGTGGGGGGCGGCCCACCCTCGGCCCACCCGCAGCGCCCGACGCCCCCACCACAACCCGCTCCCCCCCCCCGTGCCCCGGGTCCGGCACCCCGGCCCTCGGCCGACGCGCGCCGGAGCGGAGAAGGCCCGGCGCGCCGCGGCTCAGCGCACCCGCCCGCCGACGGCGAAGCCCAGCAGCAGGGTGAACCCGTCCAGCGCCACGAACCGTTCCCACGCGGCCATCGCCCGAGCGTACGCGGCCACCCCCAGGACACCCCGCTCGACCAGCGGCAGCAACCGCTCCGGCGACAACTGCGGCGCGAGCGCGGCGACCCCGCCGACCTCGTCGCTGGTGTAGGCGAACGGCCGTACGCCGACCTCCGTCAGGCCCGCCGCGCGCAGGATCCGCGGCAGCCGGCGGGCCACCAACCGATCCCCGCCGTCCGCCGCCTGGGCCGAACCCAGCGCACGGTAGGCATCGGCGGAGAACACCGACAGATCCGGCTCGGCGCAGCCCCACAGGCCGGCGTCCACGTCGACGACGGCCAGCCGGCCGCCCGGCCGCAGCAGGCCCGCCAGCGAGCGCGCGACGCCGACCGGATCGGCCAGATGCTGAAAGACGTACCGAGCCAGCACCAGGTCGAACCCCGCGGCCGGCAGCGGCGGTCGGGCCAGATCGCCCGCCACGTAGCGAATCCCCTCGACGGGTCGGGTCGCCCGGGCCACCGCCAACAGGCGCTCGTCCGCGTCCAACCCCACCACCCGGGTGCCGGGGTCGGCCAGTCGCGTCCGCAACCGCCGGGTCACCGCCCCGGTACCGCATCCGGCGTCCAGCACCGCCCCGCCCTCGGCCGGCGCCCAATCGGCGAGCACCCGCCACTCGTGCGCCCAACTCAGCTCCGCCTGGGTCTCCAGCCGGCGCACCTCGCCCGGCAACCCGCCCCATTCGGCCTGCGGCCGGTAGCTGCCGCCGGGGTGGATCGCGCCGCTCACCGGGTGCCGCCGTCCGCGAGCAGGTGCGGTGTCATCAGCAACCCGTCCCGAGGCCGCAGCGTCACCAGCGCCTCCGGCACCACCGGATGGCCGACGACACCGCGCAGTTCCAGCCGTTGCAGGATGGTACCCAGCACCAGCACCGCCTCCGTGGTCGCGAACGACTGGCCGATGCACACCCGGGGGCCACCGCCGAACGGCACGTAGGCGTGCGCGGGTCGGGCCTGCCGGGCACTCGCGGCGAACCGCTCGGGCCGGAACTCCTCCGGTGCCTCCCACACCCGCGGGTGCCGGTGCAGCGTCCATGGACTGATGCACACGAGCGTGCCCTCGGGCACCGTCAACCCGTCGAGCACGTCCTCCGCGCCGGCCCGCCGGGAGATCAACCACACCGGCGGATACAACCGGATCGCCTCCTCCAGGCAGCGCCGGGTCAGCTCCAGGCGGGGCAGATCCTCGGCCCGCGGCGGCCGGCCGCCCAACACCCGGGCCAGTTCGGCCCGGACCGCCGCCGCGTGTTCGGGATGCCGATCCAGCAGATGCACCGTCCAACTCAGCGCCTTGGCGGTGGTCTCGTGCCCGGCCATCACCATGGTCAGCACCTGATCGTGCAACTCCCGATCGCTGAACGTGTCCCCGTGCTCGTCCCGGGCCGCGAGCATCGCGTCCAGCAGATCGGCCAGGCGATCCGGCGGCGGCCCGGTGTAGCGCCGCGCGGCCACGAGCATGCCCACCACCCGCTCCAGGAAGGTCTGCGCGGCCAGATACGACCCGCGCAGCCGGCGAAACGCGGCGTCGGCCACGACCGGCGCGGTCGGCTCGCCGTCGAAGTGGCCGATGAAGCGGTTGATGTCGTCGACGGCGCGACCGAACCCGGGCCCGGCCGCGGCCAGATCCGCGCCCAGCAGCGCGTCCGCGACGATCCGCAGGGTGAGCGCGGTGAAGTCGTGGTCGACCCGGACGGACCGACCCTCCCGCGCGGCCCGGCTCCACGCGTCGGCCAGATCCGCCGCGGCGTCGGTCATCAGCGTGTCGAACGCCGCCACCTGGCGGCTGCGGAACGCGGGCGCGCACAACCGGCGTTGCCGCTCCCAGACCGGCCCGTCACTGGTCAGCAGCCCGGTGCCGAGCAGCGGAGTGAGCATGAAGTCGTCGGGGGTGCCCGCCTTGGTCCACGCGGTGTAGTTGTCCTTGAGGATGTGCCGGACCAGATCCGGCCGATTGACGAACCACACCACCTCGCCCCGGGTGCGATGACTGCACAGATCTCCGTACTCGGTGGCGAGTTCGGTGAGGAAGGCCAACGGATCGTCGCGGATGCCGGCCAGGTCGAGTTCGTCGGCGGGACCGGGCGGACGCCGGCGTACGGGGGATTCGGACATGGCGGACCTCCAGGGCGGGGTGAACCGGCGTGGGCGGGAACTCGCGTGCGGGTCAGGCCATCTGACGTTGCACCAAGCGGTGGAACAGGCCGTCCTCGTCGGCCAGCAACTGATCCGGCGGCCCCTGCTGGACCACTCGCCCGGCGTCGAGCACGACGATGCGATCGGCCTGCATCACCGTGGACAACCGGTGCGCGATGATGATCCGGGTGGCGTTGAGCCGGCGGGTGCTCTGGGTGACCACCTCCTGCGTGCGGTTGTCCAGCGCACTGGTCGCCTCGTCGAAGAACAGGATGCGCGGGCGCCCGATCAACGCCCGGGCGATCATCAGGCGCTGCCGCTGCCCGGCGGACAGGGTCACCGCGCCGTCGTTGAGGACGGTGTGCATGCCCATCGGCATGCGCCCCAGATCCTCGTCCAGACCGGCCATCTCGGCGGCCTCCCACGCCTCGTCGAGGGTGTAGTTGCGCAGCCCGCAGATGTTGTGCAGCACGCTGCCCGCGAACAGTTGGCCGTTTTGCAACACCACGCCGAACTGTCGTCGCACGGCCGCCACATCCAACGACGCCAGGTCCTGGCCGTCGTAGAGCACCGATCCGGCGGTCGGCTCCTCGAAGCCGATCAACAGGCGCAGCAGGGTCGACTTGCCGCAGCCGGTCGGCCCCACGACGGCCACGAACTCGCCCGGCCGGGCCCGCAGGTTCACCTCCTCCAGCACCGGCGGCCCGTCCCGGTGATAGCCGAAGGTCAACCGGCTGACCTCGATGCCGCCGTACAGATCGCCCGGCGGCTGCTTGGACTCCAACACCTCGGGCAGCGCCCGCAACACCGGCTGCACGCCCTCGTACAACGGCACCGCCGCGGCCACCATGGTCACGCTCGCGGTCATCTGGAGCATCGAGCCGAGCATCACGGTGAAGGCGACGTTGAAGGACAGGAAGTCGCCGACGTCCAACTGCCCGGCCGCCGGCCCCGCGGCCATCGCGAACAGCACCAGGGTGCAGACCAGCAGGTAACCCGAGTTGAACACGGTGACCAGGTTCTGCAACCGGCGGGTGCGCACGGTCAACATCCGACCCCGGGCGAAACCCATCGCCCAGAACGCGAACGCCCGGTCCTCGGCCGCCGCCACCCGCAACTTGGGCAGCCCGGACAACAGTTGGAACATGCGGCCGGACAACCGGTGGTCCTCGTCGACCAGTTCGCGCTGCCAGTGCATCTGCCGCAACCCGGCGATCGCGCACACCGCGCCGCCGAGCAGCGCGAGCCCGGTGGACAGCAGCGCCAGCGGCACGCTGTAGAAGAACAGCAGCCCCAGATCGACCACGAAGACCAGGAACGCGGGCACGAACAACGCGGTGACCCCGCTGAGGATCTCGCGCAACCCGCTGATGCCCATCGCGGCGCTGCTCAGCGACCCGGAGGAGACCGACCCGAAGAACCCGGTGGGCAGGCGCAACAGCCGATCCCACACGGCCGCCTGCGCGGACGCCTCGAACCGGCCCTCGACCCGGAGCAGGGACAGGTTCTGCACCGCCGACAGGGCGGCGGCCAACAGCGCGGACACGATCAGCACCACGCACATCCGGCTGACCAGGGCCCGATCGCCCTGCGGCACGAACACGCCGAGCACCTTGCCGGTCAGCACCGGCACCAGCAGGCCGAGCAACGCCGCCGCCGATCCGCAGCCGAGCAGCACCAGCAGATCGCGCAGGCTGCCCCGGACGCCGAAGCGCAACAACGCGCGCGGGCCCCCGGGCTGCTCCGGCAACGCCGGATAGAACATCGTCGCGCGCCGCTCCAGGGTGCCGGCCAGCGCCCGGGTCACCGGCTTCCAGTCGGTGCCGGCCGGGTCGAGCACGTGATAGCGCCGCCGCCGCCACACCAACGCGACCGGGCGGCGCGGGTCCGTATCCGGGTCCACCGCGCGCACATGGCCGACCAGCGGCCCCGAGTCGGTGCGCCACCAGCGGTCCACCAACTGCACGTCGCGCACCCGGAAGCCGGAGGACACCGCGATCCGCTCCAGCGGGTCCAGCCGGGCGTCGGCGGCCTCCGAGGTGCCCGAGCGGGTGACCTGCACCCCGCCCGCCTGCCCGACCACCCGGGCCACCGCGAGGTAGTCGTCCTGGTCCGCCACGTCCAGGCCGGGTCGGCGGACCGGCCGATAGGGGTCGAGCACCGCGCCCAGCGCGCGCGAGGAGCGGCGCAGCGCCTCGGCGTCGACCAGCCGCCGGGCGTCCAGCTCGCGACCCGCGTTGCCGCGTCGGCCGCGCAGCCGCTCGTCCACGCGCTGCATCAGGGTGTGCTGGTGGCGGGCCAGGTCGGTGGCGAACACGGCCTCCGCGAGCACGTCGCGGGTGCGTACCACGTGCACGAACGCGCCGTCGGCGGAGTACAGCCAGTCGGCCGCGCCGATCGCCAGCCGGCCGCCGAACCCGACCGCGGGCACCGCCTCGGCATCCGGGCCGGCCGCCGCGCCGGGTCGGGCCGCCGTGCCCGGCCCGCGCTCGCCGGACTCGGCGGTGTCCTCGTTCGGCCCGCCGATGCACACCGAGCCGGAGAGCACCCGCACCCACAGCGTGCCCTCGACCGAGCGGGCCGAGCCGCCGGCGGGCAACTCCGCGCCGTCCCCGGCCTCCAGGGCGGTGAAGGTACGCGGCGGCAGGCCCAGGCGCACCGCGTCCGCCAGCGCGCCCAGGCCGCGATCCAGACCGAGCGCGAAGCACCCGGCGAACGCGTCGTCCCCGGCGGCGGCGGTGAGCGCGTCGGCCAGCGCGGCGGTGCGCACCACGCCGCCGGGCAGCGGCTTGCCCAGCATCGCGGTTCCGCCCGGGGGCACCCCGCACAACACCGTGCCGGCACCCACCCGGCACAGGAACTGCCAGCGGCCGCCCTCCTCCTCGGTGGTGGCGAACACGTCCACCATGCCGGCGGTGACGAACCACACCTCGTGCGCGCCGACGAGCGCGAAGGCACCGGCCGGCTCGGGCCCCAGGCGGTCGCCGAGCACGCGCAGGTCCAACGGCGTCTCGTCGGGCGGCTCGGCGGGGTCGAAGCCCTGCGGGGGCTCGGTCATCGTGCTTCCTCCATCGGGCGGTGCGCGGGTGGCGGACAAGGCGTGTCGCTCTCCGAAGCCGGACGTCTGGCCGGCACGGCGTCGGGTCGGCCCGGTGTCGGCACGGCGTCTGGCCGCCCCGGTGTCGGACCGGTGAATGCCGTCCGCCCCGGGCGTGGGCGAGTCGGTGGGTCGGAACCGGCTACTGGTCGCGGATCAGTTCGGCGTACGGCCCGGCGACGGCGGCGAGCGTGTGGTGGTCGCCGCGCTGCGCGACCCGGCCCTGTTCGAGTACGACGATCTCGTCGCTGTCGCGCACCGTGGACAGGCGATGCGCGATGATCACGCACGCACAGCCGCGTCGGCGCAGGTTGTCGTCGATGGTCGCCTCGGTCTGCGCGTCCAGCGCGCTGGTGGCCTCGTCCAGGACCAGCACGCTGGGATTGCGGACCAGCGCGCGGGCGATCTCCAGGCGTTGACGCTGCCCGCCGGAGAAGTTGCGGCCGCCCTCGGACACCGCGCTGTGGATGGTGCCGGCGCGCGCCGCGACCACGTCGTACACGGCGGCGTCGCGCAGCGCGGCCACCACCGCTTCGTCCGGGATCGAGTCGTCCCACAGCGTCACGTTGTCGCGCACGGTGCCCTCGAACAGGAAGATGTCCTGGTCCACGAACGCGACCGCGGTGCCCATCACGTCGCGCGGATAGTCCCGGCGGGGCCGGCCGTCGAAGAGCAACTCCCCGCTCCACGGCTCGTACAGGCCGGCGATCAACCGGCTCACCGTGGACTTGCCGCTGCCCGAACCGCCGACCAGGGCGACCCGCTCGCCGGGGCCCACCCGCAGCGAGAAGTCGTCCAGGAGCGGTTTGCCCAACGGGCTGTAGCCGAAGGTGACGTGGGCGAGTTCGATCCGGCCGGCGAGCACCGGGGTGTGCTCGTGACCGTTGCCGAACCGGGCCCGGCGAGCCGTTTCGTCCTCCAGGAACTCGGGCGCCGGCGGAAACTTCTCGATGTCCTTGAGCCGATTCACGTCGGCGGTGACGTCCTGCAGACGCGGCCCGAGATTGGCCAGTTGGGCCACCGGTCGGCTGAACGAGGTGACCAGCGTCTGGAAGGCGACCAGCAGGCCGATCGACATGTGCCCGTCGATCGCCCGCAGTCCGCCGATCCACAACAGCAGACCGCTGTCGACCGCGGCCAGCATCGGGGGGACCACGGCCAGCATCGCGGTGGGCGCGCCCAGACGTTGTTGCCCGGACACCACCCGGGCCTGGAACCCGGCCCAGCGCTTGAAGTAGTCGCCCTCGGCGCCGGTGGCCTTGAGCGTCTCGATCAGTTGCAGGCCGTTGTACGAGGCGGCGACCAGCCCGGAGCGATCCGCGCGCAGCCGGGCCACGGTGTCGGTGCGCATCCGGGAGACCAGCTTGAGCACCACGATGTTGAGCATCGCCACGCCCACCCCGATCACGGCGAGCTGGACGTCGTAGGTCAACAGCAGGCCGGCGTAGACCAGTACCAGGAGGGTGCCGACCGCGGTGGTGGCCACGTCGCGGGACAGGATCTGGGCGATCGTGGCGTTGGAGGAGACCCGTTTGCCGATCTCGGCGGGGCTGCGCTGGGTGAAGAACACCACGGGCAGCCGCAGCAGATGCCGCACCACCCGTACCGAACTGCGGATCGAGGACGCGGACTCCACCCGCAACAGATGGGTCTGCTGCAGCATGGTCAGCCCGATCGTGACCGCCGCCGCCAACCCCATCGAGGTGAGCAGCGCGGGCAGGAACGAGTGGTCGCCGCCGGTGAGCACCCGATCGATGAACACCCGGGTGAACGCGGGCGTGGCCAGCCCGGGCAGGATCAGCAACAGACTGGCCAGCAACGCCAACAGCAGCGCGCCGCCGCTGCTGCGATAGCGCGCCCGCAGATCGGTGAGCAGCCGCGGCGAATGCCCACCGCGGCGGAAGTCCGGGCCGGGCTCGAAGGTGAGCACGATGCCGGTGAACGCGGCGTCGAACTCCTCGGGAGTGACCACCCGTCGGCCCTGCGCCGGGTCGTTGAGGCGGATCACCGGACGGCCCAGCCGGCGGGCCGGGCCCTCGTAGACCACGAAGTGGTTGAACCGCCAGAACAGGATGGCCGGCGGCCGGCCGCGCAGCAGCGCCGCGGTCTCCATCTGCATGCCGCGCGCGATCAGTCCGTACGCGCGCGCGGCGCGCAGCAGGTTCGCCGCCTTGGCGCCGTCCCGGGAGACGCCGCACGCGTGCCGCAACTCCTCCAGCGGCACATGGCGGCCGAAGTGGGCGAGCACCATGGCCAACGCGGCGGCACCACACTCGACGGCCTCCAACTGGATGACCGTGGGCGTGCGGACCGACGTCGGACGGTCGCCGGACTCGCGGCGTCCGCGCTCGGCCGGGGCGGGCGGCTCGGCGGGTGCCCCGGCCGGCGGGGACGAGGTGGTGGTCATCCAGGAAGCAGCCAATCGAGCGGGCGTTCGCCCGGCAGGCGGGCGAAGCCGGTGATGGGGGTCTGCGAGTCGATCCGGAACGGCGGACCGGACTTGTTGGTCCACCGATAGCCGCTCAGCGTGCGCGGATCGGTCTCCAGGTCGACGGTGATCCGGACCGCGCCCCCGGCGGACAACAACCGGGCCGCGGCCTGTTGGTCGCCGCCGAGGAAGTCGGCCACCTGCTGGGCGGTATAGGGAAACTGGTCGATCGCGGTGATGCGGCCGCGCAGCAGCCCGAACGCCTGGGACGGCGCGGACTGCACGGACACGTCCACGTGGGTGCCCGGCCGCAACATCCCGGCGCTGCGCGGCGAGACGAACAGTGTGGCCAGCAGCCGGTCGTCGTTGGCGTCGGTGCGCTCGACGGTCATGAACGTGGTGCCCACCGCGATGTACTGGCCGCTGGAGACCAGGACGCCGATCACCCGGCCGGCGAACGGCGCCCGGACGATCTGGGTCGCGCCCTGCTGGTCGACCACGGACAACACCGGGGTGCCCTTGGGCACCAACGTCGCCGAGTCCACGAACAGGTTGGACACCAGGCCGGTCTGCGGGCTCTGCACCCGCGATACGCCCAGCGGGTGGGTCAGGATGCCGGGCACCCGCACCTTGCGCGGCAGCGTGCCGGTCGCCGACCACACGGTGGCGCAGCCGACCAGCAGCGCCAGCGCCAGCAGCAGGGCCCACGCTCGGGGGCGGGCCAGCCGGATCGGTGCGTCCAGTTCCTCGGGGGCCTTCAGCGCCTCCAGCGCCTCACGACGAAAGTGCATCGCGGCCTCCCGCCGGGCCGGCCCGCTCGGGGTGTTCCGGTTCGCCGCGGGCCGGCTCGGGGCCGATCGTGCCGAGCAGGAACTCGCCGACGCTGCCCTCGTGTTCCCAACGATTGCCGGTGGCCAGAGCGAACATGTCGGAGTCGCCACCGCCGAGTCCGCACGCGGCCAGCCCCATCGCGGCGGCGACCAGGTACATGGTCTGGTAGAGCACGCCCACGTGCTTGAGCACGAGCGCGTAGCCCATCGTCTGGTACTTCCACATCACCCGGCCGAAGCGCGCGCTCACCACCAGCACCACCTGCGGCGGCGTGGCCATCAACGACGTCGCGCGGGCCACCTCGGACAACCGGTGCACCGCCGGGCCGGGCTCGGCGACGCGCTCCAGGCGATGCCCCTGCGGGTCGTAGTGGTAGAGCCCGGGCGCGACGCCCTCGACGTTGTTGATCAGCGGGTACAGCTCCAACTCGTGGCAGCGTCCGCCCGAGGGGTAGGGCCGGTCGCCGATCTCCTGCCGCTCCTCGTGCAGGATCGCCCGATTGCGGGCCGAGCGGTACAGGAACTCGCCGAGCCGCTCCAGGGTCAGCGGCGCCGCGTCGTCGTGCGCGCGGATCGAGCGGCGGCCCTCCAACACCTCGGTGAGGGTGGGGTCGGTGCCGCGCAGCGCGTCCAGGTCCGGGCGCGGCAGCTCGATCGCGGGCCCGGCGAACGGCGGACGCACCGCGGGCAGCGGCTCGGTCGACCCGGCCCGCCAGTAGGTGCCGCCATACGGCAGGTCGTGCCGCCCCGCCCGGGTGCGGCCGTGGAACCACAACTCGTGCGGCGACCACTGGGCCCGGTCCGGGTCGGCGTCCTCGGCCTCGGGATCCACCAACAGGCCGTGCCGGGCCAGCAGGTCCAGCGCCCGCTCGATGCCCGGCGTCGCCCCGTCGAGCCGGTGCGGCAGGCCGGCCAGCAGCGCGGCCAGCGCCGGATCCGGCAGTTCGGCGGCGACCGGGGCCAACGGCGACTCCAGCACCGCGTGTTCGCCGTCGCGCCGCAGCACCGCGAAACGGGACAGCCGCAGCCGCTTTCGTTCGACCGCGGCGCCGCGCGCGGCCGGGGGCGAGGACGGCGCGAGCGGCCGCAACGTCAGCAGCGGCCGGCCGGCCACCTCCAGGTGGATGCTCAGCCACCCGCCCGTGCGCAACCGGCGCAGCAGCACGGGCAGTTTGAGCAACGCCGCCTCGCCGTCGCACCCGAGCACCGCCCGGTGCAGGTCGTCCTCGTCGCACGGGTGTGCGGCGAGCAGCGCCAGGGCCGCCGCGACGCCCGGCGCGAGCACGCCCAGCCCCAGCCCGCGCGGGCCGAGGAACAACAACGTCGCGCCGTCCGCCGCGGTGCGCACCCGCACACCGGGGTGCAGGGCGATGCGTTCCACCGGCGTGGACTCGGCGGGTGCGGCGACCGCCGCCGCGGGCGGGATACCGAGGCTGGTCATGGAACCTCCGGGACGGATCGGGCCGGAACGGGGGCGCGCCGAGGCGAGCGGGCGCGGCCGGTCCGGCGGCGCGAGGCCGGACCGGAGCGGGCCCGGGGCGCGGGACGAGGCCGCGCCCGCGGGCCACCCGGTGCACTCAGAAGAAGACGCTGTACGGATTGAGCTCGGCCTCGGGCGTGGGCGCGTCGAGCCAGCCCAGCCGCACCGGTGTGTCGTACATCCGGCCCGGACCCAGTCGGCGCCAGAAGTGCCGCAACCCCGGCACCATCACCTTGGCCACGTGCAACTCCAGGTCGGGCAACGACTGGTCGAGCACGATCACCTCCAGGTCGACCGCACGCAGCCGGTCCACCGTGTCGCGGATGTCGCGCGCGATGTCGCCGCTGTGCAGCGTGCCGTAGCCGGCCAGGGTGGTGGCCGGCAGGTGCGGCGCGGGCAACGCCCACGGCTCCCGCTCGGCGGTGGCGGTGTGCAGCCAGGCCAGCGTGTGCGGGTCGTCCTCCCAGTACCTGGTGGTGCCGTCCGGATTGCGGTTGATCACCGCGGGGAGGAACTGGTTGACCTCGGTGAGCGCGCGCAACACCGCGATCCGCACGTCCAGGTGCGCGCCGAAGCCCAGCAGGATGTCCTCCACCGGGTGATCGACGCGCCGCGAGACCGCGGCGAAGGTGGGCACCCCCAGGTCGGTGGTGATGTCGACGACCTCCAGGGTGCGCTGCATCCCGGCGTAGAACTCGCGCAGCGTGTCCACGTACGGCTCGCGCAGCGAGTCCAGGTCGAAGCCCGGGCGCAGCGCCCGGTTGTACCACCACAGGCCGACCGCGTCCCGCTCGCAACTCTCGAACAGGCCCTGCATGATCGCCTCTTCGAGGGTGTTGCCGGACGCGTTGCCGTTGCCGTCGCTGAAGCAGAAGAAGTGCTCGTGCAGGTCCGGGTGGCCGAACCAGGAGTACCCGGCCGGTACCAGCCGGGGCCGGTCCTCGGTCAGCGACCACGCGCGCGACCAGTGCAGGCGCCGGGCCTCGTCGAAACGCTCGGGCACCAGATGCAGCCGGCCGGCCGATTCCCGGTTCCACGTCTCGCGCGTCTCGTACTGGGTGTCCGAGTACAGCAGCAGGTCGTAGGGGTGCACCGCCAGGTCCGGGCCCAGTTCGGCGAACGAGCCCGGTTCGGTGGACCGGTCGTCGCGCCAGACACCCGAGTAGCGCTCGATCGCCTCGCACACCCCGCTGACGCGCGCCTGTACGTCGCTGCGCCCCTTGCCGCCGCTTTGTCCGCGCAGGTTGCGCCGCAACATCGCGATGTTGCGCCCGGGCACCGCGAAGTTGTGGCTCGCCGCGTAGCTGAAGGTGACGCCGTTGTCGACGTTGTTGAGCAGGCGCAGCGAGCTGACCGCACCCAGCAACCGGCCGATGTGCTTCTCCAGGCGGTTGAAGGTGTCGTCCGGGCGCATCGTGCGGTGCCCGCCCTCGTCGTCGAACACCACCGGCTGGTCGGCGAGTTCGATCCTGGGATCGCGGTCGAGCAGCAGCGCGGGGTCGCCGCAGCCCGGGCACTGGGGCTGCCGGATCAGCCGATGCTGCTCCAGCCGGCGGCCGGCCACGTGCAGCGAGACCAGGACGCCCTCGTACTCGGAGCGGCCGCCGGCCAGCAGTTCGGCGGCGGTCGCCGCGACCAGGTGTGCGGACAGCCCCACCGACCACGCGGTGGCGGCCAGCGACGTGCGGATCGGGTCGTCGGCGACGGTGCCGTCGTCGCGGCGCCGCAGGAAGGTTTCCACCTGCTGGTTGCCGGCCAGCCGATGGGCCAGGCAGTGCCAACAGCCGGTCCGCCCGGGCACCAGGTAGGGGCCGGTCCACACCTCGGCCCCGGTCGGTTTGACGAGCAGCCACGGCAACCCCGCGGCGCGCAACCTGGCGTCCATCGCGTTCAGCCGGGGGTCGAGGTAGTCGTCGGTGAGCACCACCGTCAGGTCCGGCCCGTGCCGCCCCTCGGCCACGTCGGCGCCCACCTCGGCCGGGGTCACCGGGGTCACCGTCGCGCCGATCTCGCGCAGCGCGGCGACCACGGCGGCGGCGTCCACCGCACCCAACGCGGCCACCTCGATCCGCGCCGCGCCGAGCCGGCGCAGCGCCGTCGCGGTGTCCAGTCCCAGGCCCTCCCAGGCCGCGGCGACGGCCCGGTCCTCGCCCACCGCGCCGTCCACCAGGTGGCCGAAGCGCTGGAACTTGGAGACGGCGAAGACCACTTCACCCATCGTGAAGCGCTCGGCCAGCTTCTCGGCGATCTCCGCGATGGTGTGCGTCCCGTCCAGGTACGGCAGCACGGCGGTGACCGCCTTGCCCTGGACCAGGTAGTGGCCGTCCTCGCAGACGAGGAAGACCCGGTCGGAACCGAAGGCGCGAGCGACGAGATGTGCCTTGAGACGAGGCAGGTCCACGAATTCTCTCCCGGCGTAGTCGAAATCGAACAAGCGGCTGTCGACGGCTGCTGCCGGTAATTCTTAGCCGCCGCCAAGGCGCCCGGACAAGGTCGTTTCGGCGATTCCCCGCTGTTTCTGCGGTGGTTGCGCACTCGGGTATGGGGGTGCACCGCGGATGTCTATCGGAGGGTGTTTCCTAACGTTGGGGGGTGCCTCGACTAGCCTGCCGGACGGTCGCGTTGACCTGCGGGAGGCAGGGGTCCGGGGGTGGGGGAGGGGGGTCCTAAGCAGGGGATCCGGCAATTAGGAATTCGGGCATTGACGCGCCGCAGCGGTCTCAGCATGCTTCCGGTATCGCAGCCGACGTCGATCCGAAACCGGCGTGCACAGGGCGCCGAACAGGTGGGACACCGTTATTCCGGACCGATGCGAATCGGCGCGGAATTTGCTGCGCGACCCGAAGTCGGATTCCAGTGAGGGAGATTCGGATGGACCCCAGGGACAGGGCCGCGTTCGTCAGGTCCTACACGAAGGTGTTGACCGCGGCCTGGTCGGACGACGAGTACGCGGCCCGACTCGAGAACGACCCGCGCAGCGCGCTGGCCGAGCACGGCCTGGAACTGCCCGCCGGCGCCACGGTGCGCATCGTGCGCAACCTCGGCGGCGAGCCGGACCTGGAGGCCCAGGTCGAGCTGTGGGAGAGCGGCGCCGAGACCGGCTCGTACGAGCTGCGGGTGCCCAACTCGCCGCAGATCGAGCTGCGCGAGCTCTCCGAGGCCGACCTCGAGTCGGTCGCCGGCGGTGGCCTGGAAACGCCGGACAATCCGGACGGCACCGTGTACTGCTGCTGCTGTTCCCCGTGCTGCTGCTGCACCTGAGCCGGCAGTCGGCCCCACCGGCGTCGCGGAGAGGAGGGCTCGCGTGGAGCCCAGGGAAAGAGCCGCGTTCGTCGGCTTCTACGCCAAGGTGCTGACCTCGGCGTGGTCGGACGACGACTACGCGGCACGATTGGAAGCGGACCCGCGAGCCGCCCTCGCGGAGATGGGCTTCGAACTGCCCGCCGGCGCCACGATCGACATCATTCGTGAGGCCGGCGGCGAGCCCGACCTGGAGGCCCAGGTGCGCGCCTGGACCGAGGGCGCGAAGACCGGTCGGTACGAACTGTGGGTGCTGGACTCGCCGTTGCTGGAGACGCGCGAACTGTCCGAGGCCGACCTGGACTCGGTCGCCGGCGGCGACGCGTACAGCTGTTCGTGCTCGCCGTGCTGCACCAGCACCTGACCGAACGTGGGTGCGCACACCTGATTCACCCGCACACCCGGTTCCGCCGCCTCGGGAGTCGTCCTCCCGCGGCGTCGGAACCGCCCCGTTCCACCGACCCGAGGCGGAGACACATGCCCGGACCAGCCGCGCCGGATGTGCGCGCACCGCGCCCGTCGTCGGCGCGCGAGACCTCGACGCCCGGCCCCGCCCGCCGGGCGACTTCGGGCGTCCGCCGCCGTTCGGCCGTGCTCGCCGCCGTCCTGCTGTTCGCCGGTGCCGCACTGGCCGGCTGCGGCGAGACGCCCGCCGACCCCAAGCCGGCCAAGCCACAGGGCGCCCCGCCCCCGGTGAGCGTCGAACAGGCGGGCCGACTGCTCCAGGAATACGCCGCGGCGAACACCCGGATCAACGCGAGCCTGGATCCGGCCGCGGTGGACACGATCGAGCTGCCGCCCGCCGCCACCGGCAGCAAGGCCGGAATCCAGGTGGCCAAGTCCCAGGCGATCGTGGTCCCCACGACCGGCTACGTGCACCCCAGATTCGTCTTCCCCCGAGTGACCGGCTACCCGAAGTTCTTCGTCGCCATCACCCAACTGCTCCAGTCCGACACGGTCTCCCCGTCGCCCAAGTACCTGCTGTTCGTCCAGGACCGGGAGAGCGCGCCGTGGAAGGTGGCCTACTACCCGTTCGTCACCGACCGCTCGGAGATCCCCGAACTGGAACAGGACGCCGCCGGCGGCGCCCCCGCGGTCACCGACACCGCCGCGCTGCTCGCCGACCCGGCCACGCTCGGTCGTGCCTACCAGGACTACGCGCAGGGCAAACGCGACCCCAAGGTGCCACTGTCGCCGACCAGGACGCTGACCGGGCAGGTCACCGGCGGCTGGACCGCCGGCGTGCAGGCGCTGCGCGCCAAGGGATGCCTGATCGAGCGCGGCATCCCCGCCGACGGGCCCCGCTACCCGACGTTCCTGCTGCGCACCCGCGACGGCGGTGTGCTCGCCTTCACCGCCGTCCAGGTACGGGACACGATGACCACGGCCGGCGGCAAGGACGGCGTGCCGCTGGACGCGGGCAGCCGGGAGGCCGCGCTCGCGGGCAGCCCGGAGGGAGCCAAGGCGCCGCAGTTCGTGATCGATCGACTGGTGGTCTCGCTCAGCCACATCCCGCCCGCCGCCGCGCCCGGCACCGGCGTACAGCTCATCGCCTACGGCGACTACGCGCTCTCGGTCACCTGACCCGCACCGCACCGCACCATGCCCGCCGCCCCCTCGCGTCAGGAGACCCCGAATGTCGTCGTCGCCCGTCGCATCGGCTCGCCGTCGGCAGGTTCATCTGGTCGAGCTGACCGTGATGCCCGGCGTGCGCTACAGCGCCGTGCTCGGGCAGCTCCAGGCGGCGGCCCAGGCCGACCCCGAAGTGGCCGCCGCGGTGACCTTCCACAAGCACGTGCACCTCCAGGGCGGCTCCCGAGCGGGGGTGCTCGCGGTGCCGGAGGGCCTCGACGATCCGCTCGTGGTCGCCTTCACGGTCTACTTCTGGAACCGGGTACGCACGCTGGAGTTGGCCCGGCAAGTCAAGGAGCGCTGGCCGCGCTGCCGGATCGTGGTCGGCGGCAACGACGTCACCCACCAGCAGCGCGAGCTGTTCGCCCAGGCGCCCTGGGTGGACGTACTCGTGCACGGTGAGGGCGAGTTGCGCTTCCGGGACCTGTTGCGGGCCTTCCTCGCGCACCCCGACGCCCCGCTCACGGACCCGGAACCGGCCGCCGCGTTGGCCCGGATCCCCGGGATCAGCCGACCCGGACCGAACGGGCGCCCGATCGACACCGCCGACGCGCCCCGGGTCACCGACCTGGACGCGCTCCCCTCCGCCCTGCTCGACCCGCGGGTGTGGTCGGACCGGGACCTGGCCGCGTCCCGGATGATCGTCTACGAGACCAACCGGGGCTGCCCCTACTCGTGCGCGTTCTGCTACTGGGGCGGCGCGACCAACTCCAAGGTCCGCCGGTATTCGCTGGATCGCATCCGCGCCGAACTCGACCGGATCGTCGCCAACGTCGGCCAGGGCACCCAACTGTTCATCGCCGACGCCAACTTCGGCATCCTGCCCCGCGACACCGAGATCGCCCGGCATCTGGTCGAGCTGTGTGCGCGACACGGCAAACGGCTGCTGGTGATGACCAACTGGGCCAAGAACACCAACGGGCGCGTCGTGGAGATCGCCTCGATCCTGCACGGGGCCGGGCTGACCGGCGCGATCACGCTGTCCGCGCAGTCGTTCGACGCCGAGGTGCTGCAACTGGCCAACCGGACCAACATCCGCGTCGACAACTACCGGCGCATGCAACGGCAGTTCCGCGATCGGGGCATCCCCACCTACACCGACCTGATCTGGGGCCTGCCCGGCGAGTCGCTGGCCACCCACCTGGACGGGGTCGAGGAGGCGGTCGCCGCCGGTGGATCTCCGGTGGTCTACCCGTTGTTGCTGCTCAACAACACCGACTACACCCACGCGCGCTTCCGCGACGAGCACGCGCTGACCACCCGCCGACTGCCGTGCGACCCCGGCAACACCGACCTGATCGCGGACGTGGTCACCGGGCATGCCCGGATGGACTTCGAGGACTGGCTGCGCGGCATGGAACTGCGCATCCCGCTCACGCTGTTCCACAAGTGCCTGCTGCGCTGCACCCTGCGCGTGCTGGCCCACACCACCGGCACCCGCACGGTCGACCTGGTCGCCGCGCTCGGCGAACACCTGCGCGCGGGCGACCCCGACCCGATCGCCGCCTATTGGTTCGCCGACTACACCCGCTCGTGGCGCACGCCCGAGACCTTCCCGCGCGAGGCGCTGTACGCCGAACTGGGCACCGAGACGATCCACGAGGAGATGCACTACCAGGCGATCCTGCATCGCATGGTGCGCGACCCCGAGCGCGCCCGGCAACACGCCCACGCGGCCGTGGACTTCCTCTACGAACACCTGGGCGCCGACCCGGTCGTGGCGGCCCGGCTGCCCGAGCGCGCCGACCTGGACCGGGTGACCGGCCTGGACCTGGCCGCGGCCGCGGTGTTCCGGGCCGGCATCCACAAGGTCGCCGAGGACCACGAGTTCGCCGTGCCCGGCGCGTTGTGGGCCATCCTGCGCGAACACGGCGACGTGCCGCCGGCCGACGACGAGTCGGCCGGTGCCGACCCCGATCCCGCCGACTCGATCCGGGGCCGGGTCACCGTGCCGCAGGCGCGGGTGCACTACCCGTTCAGCGCCTACGCCCTGTCCGTCTGGCACGGCAGCGGCCGGCCGGTGCACGACTGCACGACCACCGCCCGATCCGCCGACCGGCCGCTTTCGGCCCGCACGCTCCACTGAGGCAGCCATGAACCGCACCGTGCGTGTCACCGCCCCCATGCTCTACGCCACCGCGATCGTCCTGGCCTTCCTCCTGAACACCCGAGCCGGCGTCGTGGTCTGCGTCGTCGGCGGCATGTTGCTCGGCGTGTTGTTCACGGTCTCCGGTCGCCGCCGACCCTCGCACCGGCCGCCGCCGCGCGACCCACCGACGACCGGGTGAACGCCTCGATCCCGCTCAGTACTTCTGCAGGAACTCGACGATCGCCGCGTTGACCTCCTCGGGCCGTTCCAGGTGGCCCAGATGGCCGGCGTTCGCGATCGTGACCAGGTCGCAGTTCGGGATCGCGTCGGCCACCTCGGCGGCCAGATGCACGGGAGCCACCAGGTCGTCGGCGAACGCCACCACTCGACACGGCACGGTGATCCGGCGCAGCTCCTCCCGCCGATCCATGTCCAGGTCCACCCACGCCTGGCCACCCGAGCCGTCCGGGTCGCCGGCCAACTCGAAGACCTCCAGCCAGGTCGCGGCCGAGTCGTCGTCGTTCAGCGTGGTCGGTGACAACATCAGCAGCGCGGTGTTCAACGCGCGATAGGAGGCCGGCACGGGCGCATCGGCCCGGGTCTGGGCCCGGTCCGCGAGGGTCTGCGCGCGCCGCAGGGCGTCGGCCCGGGACCGGGTGGCGACGAGCACCGCGCTGTGCACCGACTCCGGGTGGCGCACCGCGAGTTCCTGGGCGATCAGGGCGCCCAGGGAGAGCCCGACGAGACGGCACGGAGCCAGATCCAACGCGTCGATCAGGCCCTTGGTGTCGGCCACCATCTGGGCGAGCGAATATTTCCCCGGTGGCACGTCCGAGGGCGCGATGCCCCGATTGTCGAAGACGATCGTCTCGAAGCCGGCACGATGCAACGCGGGTGTCTGATGCATGGTCCAGACCCGACCCGCGGCCCCCGAACCCATGATCAGAAGAACACTTTCCCCGCTGCCGGAGCGCTCGTAGGAAAGACGGATGCCATTGGCGTACAGGTAGGGCATGGTCGCTGAGTTCCGTTCGACATCGGGAACGGGATCCCGCTCCCGGGCCGCGCCGGCCCGAGCGTACGTGTCCCGACCGTGGCGGGCGTCGAACCGGCCGGCTCGCCGCGATCGACCATGGTATCCGCGCAACGCCCGCTGCCACGCGGCGATTTGGCACGCCGTCCGGAGCGGCGCGGCGCTGCCCGGTCGCGGCGGCGGCATCCGAAAGGTCGACGGGCGCGCGCCCTTGATGCCGCCCGGACGGGTCGGCCACAGTGGTCCGCAGCACCATCGAGCCGGCAGGCGCGGCCGACCCCGAGCCGTCGCCGATTCCCGAGAGAACGGACGACACGATGACGAATCCCTTCGACGACACCGAGGCGAGGTTCCTGGTGCTGGTCAACGAGGAGGGACAACACTCGCTGTGGCCGGTCTTCGCCGTGCTGCCGGTCGGGTGGACGGTCGCCTTCGGCGAGGCGAGCCGCGGGGAATGCCTCGACTACATCGAACAATCGTGGACGGACATGCGCCCGAAGAGCCTGATCGAGGCCATCGAGGCACGCGCGGCGAACGGCTGAGGCGCGTCCGGTCCCGGGGCCGGACGTTTCCCGCCCGGGGACGCCCGCGCCTCCCCTATCCTCGTCCCGGACCGACGGGGGTGGGGCACGGGTGTCCATGGACGAGGCGAGGCGGCCCGCGGTGCTGCTGGCGGACGACGACGTCGCCATCACCGCACAACTGGGGCCGCTGCTGGAGCGTTCCGGGTTCGACGTACGGATCGTGCACGACGGCGCGGCGGCGCTCGCCGCCGGCAGCGCCGAGCCGATACCGGATCTGATCGTGCTCGACGTGCTCATGCCGTTGCTGGACGGGCGCGAGGTGCTGCGCCGGATCCGGCGCTCGGGAGCCTGGATCCCGGTCATCCTGCTCACCCAGGTCGGCGAGTCGACGGAGCGGGCGATGGCTCTGGAGGAAGGCGCGGACGACTACCTCAACAAGCCTTTCGACCCGTACGAACTCGTGGCCCGGATGCGCGCGTTGTTGCGCCGCTCGGGCCGCGGCCTGCCACCGCTGGCCGGCGCCCGGGTGGTGCGGGCCGGGACGCTTCGGGTGGACCGTACCGCGCGCCGCGCGTGGCTGGGCGATCGCGAGTTGACACTCACCCCGAAGGCCGGCGCGCTGCTCGACTACCTGGTCACCCACCCCGACGAACTGCTCTCCCGGGAGCGGTTGATGGAGGTGCTGTGGGGCTGGGAGTCGGCGAGCACCACCCGGGCGGTGGACAACCGTGTCGCGGAGCTGCGCCGGGTGCTCGGCGACGACTCCGGCGCGCCCCGCTGGATCGAGACGGTCACCGGCGAGGGCTACCGCTTCGTGCCGCGCGTCGAGGCCGCCGAATGAGCCGCCGGCGTCGGATCGGCCTGGCGGCGGCGGTGGTCGCGGCCTTCGTCGCCGCGCTGGTGGCCGCCGCCGTGTTCGGCGACGACCGGCGGGTCTACGTGCGCTTCGCCCCGGTCCTGGGCGTGCTCGTGCTCGGTCTGCTCGCGGCCGGCGCGGTCGTGGTGGTGATCGACGTACGCGAACGCATCACCCGAGCCGCAGAGCGGGCCCGGGCCGAGGCGGCGGCCGAGCACCACCGTTTCCTGCGCCGACTCGACCACGAACTGAAGAACCCGTTGACCGCGATGCGCCTGGGCCTGGCCAACCTGGCCGCCGGCGGCGCCGATTCGGACCCGGACGGCCCGCTGGCCGGCGTGGGGGAACAGGTGGCCCGGCTGGCCCGGATCACCGGCGACCTGCGCAAGCTCGCCGACATCGAATCACGCCCGCTGGAACGCGTCGCGGTGGACGTCGCGGTGCTGCTGGACGCCGCCGGCGAGACCGGTCGGGATCTGCCGGGCGGCGCGGACCGGCGGATCAGCGTCTCGGTACCCCGCGTGCCCTGGCCGCTGCCGACCCTCGCCGGCGACCCGGACCTGCTGGAGCTGGCCCTGGAGAACCTGGTCGGCAACGCGGTCAAGTACAGCGACCCGGGCTGCGCGATCGAACTGCGCGCGTTCGCCGAGGACGGCTATGTGGTGGTCGAGGTCGCGGACACCGGACGCGGCATCCGGGCCGACGAACTCCCCACGGTCTGGGAGGAGTTGGTGCGCGGAAGCGACGCACGTGGGACGCCGGGCAGCGGGCTGGGCCTGGCCCTGGTGCAGGCGGTCGTGCATCGCCACGGCGGTCGTACCGAACTGCGCAGCATGCCCGAGTCGGGCACCGTCGTGCGGTTGCGGCTGCCCACCTCGTGACCGTGTCGGTGATGTCGCAGAGCCGGTAGATGCCTGCCACACCGGCGCGACACGCGGTCCCTAGCGTGGAGGGCACAGGCCGAAGCGGCCTGGCGAAACTGGGGGAGAGACTCGAAATGCGTATCCGTACCGTACTGCCCGCGATCCTGATCACCGCGACCGTCGCGATCGGCACCACCGCCTGCGAGGCCGGCGTCGAGAAGAAGAGCAGTTCCTCGGCGCCTTCGGCCGCCCCGACCGCCCCCGGGAGTGGCACGGACGCATCGGTGCCGGCCGCCGCGAGCGGGCCGCCGTCGACCTCGGCCACCGGCGCGCCCAAGACGGGCAAGGCCACGACGCCGCAGACCACGCCGGCGGCGCCGAACACGCACCGCGACGCGCTGGTCATCTCCGGGACCGGCGCCCAGCCGACCGCCGACTGCACCGGCAAGGACGTGCGGATCGAGGGCAACGAGATCAACGTCACCCTGACCGGCTTCTGCCGCGAGATGACGATCTCGGGTGCCGACCACACCGTCGAGGTGGCGTGGGCCGACAAGATCACCGTGACCGGCTCGAACCACCTGCTGATGTACGGCGTCAAGGCCGACGGCAGCAAGCCCGACATCATCGACAACGGCACCAGCAACAAGATCTTCACCAGGTGAGCCATCCGGACGCCGGGCGCGATCGCGTCGCACACGCGATGCGATCGCGCGCCGCGGCGGACCACGCCCGCGAGCCTCGG
>NZ_JBHZAV010000157.1:0-21270 GCF_042754445.1 Embleya sp. NPDC059213 | reverse complement strand
GCGCCTCGCGTGTGTTTCGGGTCCGGGCCGTCGGCCCGGTGCGGCTCGGTGGAAGGTGCGGACTCAGTGGAAGAAGTGCCGGGTTCCGGTGAAGTACATGGTGATCCCGGCCGCCCGCGCCGCCTCGATCACCTGTTCGTCGCGGACCGAACCGCCGGGCTGGACCACCGCGCGCACGCCGCCCGCGATCAGCACCTCCAGGCCGTCGGCGAACGGGAAGAACGCGTCGGACGCGGCCACCGAGCCGGCCGCCCGCTCGCCGGCGCGCTGCACGGCCAGCTTGGCCGAGTCGACCCGGTTGACCTGCCCCATGCCCACGCCCACGGTGGCGCCGCCGGACGCGAGCAGGATCGCGTTGGACTTGACCGCGCGCACCGAGCGCCAGGCGAACACCAGGTCGCGCAGCGTCTCGGCGTCGACGGGCTCGCCGGTGGCCAACGTCCAGGCCGCCGAGTCGTCGCCGGGCGCCTGGTAGCGGTCCGCGTTCTGCAACAGCAGCCCGCCGTCGATCTGGCGGAACTCGGCGGGCGTGCGCGGCGCCTCGGGAGCGCGCAGCACCCGGATGTTCTTCTTGCGGGCGAGCACCTCGACCGCGCCGTCCTCGTAGTCGGGCGCGACGATCACCTCGGTGAAGATCTCCGTGACCTGCTCGGCCATCGCCACGCTCACCGGGCGGTTGACCGCGATCACGCCGCCGTAGGCGGAGACCGGGTCGCTCGCGTGCGCCCTGCGGTGCGCCTCGGCGACATCGGCGCCGATCGCGATCCCGCACGGGTTGGCGTGCTTGATGATCGCCACGCACGGCTGCTCGTGGTCGTACGCGGCGCGCCGGGCCGCGTCGGTGTCCATGTAGTTGTTGTAGGACATCTCCTTGCCGTGGAACTGCTCGGCGCCCGCGAGGCCGCCGGTGCCGTCCACGTACAGGGCCGCGGCCTGGTGCGGGTTCTCGCCGTAGCGGAGCACGTTCTCCCGGCGGCGGACCGAGCCGAGGAAGGCCGGGAAGCTCTCCTGGTCGGCCGGCGCGTAGCCGTTCGAGAACCAGGAGGCGACCGCGACGTCGTAGGCGGCGGTGTGCCCGAATGCCTCGCCCGCGAGCCGCTTGCGCTGCGCGAGGTCGAAGCCGCCGACCTCGATCGCGGCGAGCACGTCGGCGTAGCGGTCCGGGCTGGTCACCACCGCGACGGACGGGTGGTTCTTGGCCGCGGCGCGGACCATCGACGGGCCGCCGATGTCGATCTGCTCGACACACTCGTCGTCGGACGCGCCCGACTCGACGGTGGCGGAGAACGGATACAGGTTGACCACGACCAGGTCGAACGGCCGTACGTCCAGCTCTTCGAGCTGCGCGCGGTGCGACTCCAGGCGCAGGTCGGCCAGGATGCCGGCGTGCACGCGCGGGTGCAGGGTCTTGACCCGGCCGTCCAGGCACTCCGGGAATCCGGTCAGTTCCTCGACCTTGGTCACCGGAACACCGGCGGCGGCGATCCGCCCGGCGGTGGAGCCGGTGGAGACCAGCTCGACGCCGGCCGCGTGCAGGCCCTGGGCCAGCTCCTCCAGGCCGGTCTTGTCGTACACGCTGATCAACGCGCGACGGATCGGGCGGCGTGCCTCGTCCTCGGTGGCGGTGGGGGTGGGGGCGGCGGAAGTCATGCGGGGATCCGGACCTTTCTTCCTTCGATGCGGTAGCCCTCGCGGGCCAGCCGGCCCACGACCTCGACGAGCAGGGTGCGCTCGACAGTCTTGATGCGCTCGTGCAACGCCTCGCCGCCGTCGGCGTGATCGCCGTCCTCGACCGTGACGACGCCCTGAGCGATGATCGGCCCGGTGTCCACGCCGGCGTCCACCAGGTGGACCGTGCAACCGGTCACCTTGGCGCCGTACGCGAGCGCGTCCCGGACGCCGTGCGCGCCGGGGAACGAGGGCAGCAGTGCGGGGTGGGTGTTGACGGTGCGTCCCTCGAACCGGGCCAGGAAACGCGGGCCCAGGATCTTCATGAAGCCGGCCGAGACCACCAGGTCGGGCTCGTACGCGGCGACCGCGTCGGCGAGCGCGGCGTCCCAGCTTGCCCGGTCCGGGTGGTCGCCGACCCGCTCCACGAAGGTGGGGACATCGGCCTGCTCGGCCCGGGTCAGCCCGGCGATCCGCTCACGATCGGCGCCCACGGCCACCACCCGCGCGCCGTACGCGGGATCCGCGCACGCGTCGAGCAGGGCCTGGAGGTTGGTACCGGAGCCGGAGACCAGCACGACGAGCCGGGCCGGCCCAGGGGTACGCGGGGCGTGAACGGCCACTGCTTTTCGGCTCTTTCCGGAAGGGAAGGGCGGGAGGGGCACCGAATGCATTCGGGCTCTCGCCGGGATCTCGCACGGGTCCGGCGGGCGTTCCCCGACAGGAGGCGGGAACACGGAGCGGCGCCCGTACGTCGGCAACGATAGCGTCAGGGGGTAGGCAGTACCGAACCGGCGGGGTGGGATGCCGGCGACGGGGCCGGCGGCAGGCCCTTGGGGCCACACGGCGCCGCCGCCCGACTACGGTGCACCCCGCACACGTACGATCCTGGGAAGGGAATCCCGCGATCCGGCACGACGAGGGCAGGCAGAGGATGAGTACCGGCAACGAGACCGACGAGCGGGATCCCTACGCCCCGCCGCCGGAGGGTACGCCCGATCGCCCGCCGGCCGCCCCGTGGAACGTGCCCGGCAACGGGCGAGGGGACGGCGGCGACGGGGGCGATCGGCACGGCCGCGAGGACCGGCCGCAGCGGGCACCGCGCGAGCCGCGGGAACAGCCCGACCCGAAGGACATCCGGGTCCGCAATGGCCGACTGGCGCTGTGGTCGGGGGTGTGGGCGGTGTTCTTCGCGCTGTTCCTGCCGTCCGACCTGGGTCTGGTGCTGGGCGTGGTGCTGGGTGTGGTCGCCCTGGTGCTCGGCATCCGCACGGTGCGCGGGTCGACGCCGGCCACGGCCGGGCCGCGGATCGAGGAGGGTCCGGGCGGCACCGCCCGGCACCCGGGGCACGCCCCGGGTGGGCCGGCCCACCGGCCGCGGGTGCGCCGACCGGCGGGCGCCCGCTCCGGCGCCGCGCTCGCGGGCCTGGTCACCGGCGCCATCGCGGTGGTCTACGTGCTGGGCGTGTGGACGTTCGAGGCGGCCAACAAGGACTACTACGACTGCATGGACAGCGCGCTCACCAAGACCGGCGAGCAGCGCTGCCTGGACAAGCTGCCCGAGCGCTACCACTTCCTCGTGGACGGCACGATCTAGGTCGGTCCGGTCGTCCCCAAGGCCGTCTCCGCTTCGGCGGAGGCGGCCTTCGCGTTGTCCCGGCCGCGCCACCAGGTGGTGATCAGCGCGGTCGGGGCGGCGATCAGCGCGATCTCGACGGTCAGCGCGGCGGCGGTGCGCCACACGTTCGGGCCCAGTTCGGCGAGATTGGCCAGGCCCGCGGTGCCCGAGGCCAGGCGGGTCGAGGCGAGGGTGAGCAGGCCGACGCCCAGACCCGCGCCGGCCGCGTGCGAGGTGACCGCGAGCCAGGCCCGGGGCGGCTCGGCCCGGGCCGCGAACAGGCCCGCCGCGATGCCCGCGAGCAACGGGAGCACGGCGGGCGCCCACGCGGTCGAGGGCACCGTGGCGGGCCCGGGCAGCGCGGCGAACAGGGGCAGGGTGGGCAACGGGCCGAACGTGCTGCCGGTCGGCGCGAGCGTGGTGGCCGCGCCGAGCGCGAACCCGGTGCCGGCCGCGTAGGACACCGCCCACACGATCGCGTTGGGCACCAGCACCGCGCACAACACGGCCAGCGCCGCGAAGCCGACCGCGTCGTGCGTGGTCAGCGCCAGCGCCACGCGGACCTGGCCGGCGTGCGCGAACAGACACGCGAGCACCAGGAGCGCCCCGCCCGCCGCGAGCACCGCCGCCGAGGCCAGACCGGCCCGCACGGCCGGCATCCGCACCAGCGCGGGTCCGAACGCGCCCAGCACCCCCGCGGCCAGGACACCGAGTGCGGCCGTCGCGACGGTGCCGGACACCGGCCGCACGCTCGCGGTGCCGACGCCGGCGGCCACCGTGTACATCAGCCCGGTGTAGACCAGTACCTGCGACCCGAGCACGATCGCGGTCCCGGCGAGGCCGTCCGCGAGCCGGCGGCCGAGCCGGCACAGCAGCCAGATCAACGGCACGGTCAGGCCGAGCGGGGCCAGCCGCAGCGGTACGACGGTCACGATCGGTTCCACCGAGCCGGTCGCGGTGTGGCTGATCTCGACGAACTCGAAGCCGACGTGGTGCACCGCGAGCCAGATGCCGCCGATCACCCGCAGCAGCGCCTGCGGGTGATCGAAGCCGCCCGAGGTGGCCCCGCACATGGCCACGATCAGTACGAGCATCGCCACCGTGCCGAGCCCCGCGCCGACCGCGAGCAGCGCGGACGCCACGCCTCGGGCGAGGGCCTGCGCGATCCGGGCGGTGTCGGGACGGCGACGGGCGAAGCCGGCCAAGGCGGCCCGACCCGGCAGCGCGGCCAGGACGGCGAGCGGCGGACGACCGGGCGGCGGCGGTCCCCACGGCCGCCCTGCGCCCGGAGCGGGTCGACCCGCGGTCTCGACCGGGTTCGACGCCGGGAGCGCGACGGGCGGACGATCGGGCCTGGGCGGAACGACGATCGGCGGTGCGTCGGGGCAAGGCGGCGCGGCCGGCGACTCGACGGACTCGGACTCGGGGCTCTCGCACTCGAGGGACTCGGCCTGGGAAGTCTCGGGCTCGACCGACTCGGGCTCGGGCACATAGGGCTCGACGGACCCGGGCTCAGGGGTCTTGGGCTCAGGGGTCTCGGACTCGGGGCTGTCGGGCTCGGGGATGTCGGGCTCAGGGGTCTCGGGCTGTGGAGTCCCGGGCGCGGGGGTCCGGCCCAGGGCCTCGCCGAGGGACCCGGGCGGCAGAGCCGGAAAACGCTCGACTCCCGCCCACGGAGTGGACCCGACCACCGTCCAGGGCGCCGACGGGCCGTGCTCGGTTTCCGGCGTTTCGGTCACGATTCCCATGCTGCCCACGTGGCTACGATCCGAGCCGCATATGACCACCAGACGTGACAGAACACCCCATTTGATCGATTGAACACATTTAATATGCATTATCGATCGACCCTCGGGTACCTCACGCCCCCATGGGCCTCGACGACGAGCGGATCGACCCGCGCGAACCCACCCCGGGCTTCGACGCCCTGTACGCGGCGATCGCCCCCGACATCGCGCGCTACGCGTATGTGTTGACCGCGAGCCCGGCCCGGGCCGCACACGTGACCCGGCACGCGTTCGCGCTGGTCTGGCGGGACCTGCCGGAGGTCGGCGACACCCCCGCCGACGCCGCCTATGTACGCACCCTTGCGGGTGATCTCGCGCTGGGTCGCCGGTTCCTGCTGCGGCGCGCCCTCTGGCGGCTGGTGCCGCATCCGGATCACACCGACCGGGTCGTCCCGCACGCCGAGGACGACGCGCGTCGCGACCAGGACATCGCGCTCCTGCGCGCGCTCCAGCGGGTGCCGAGCCATCGTCGGCGGGTGTTCGTGATGCGCCACCTGTTCGGGATGTCGCCGGAGCAGGTCGCGGTCGAGACCGAGGCGACCACCGACGCCACCCGGGTCCGGCTCCTGCACGCGCACGAGGACCTCGCCGAGCTGGTGCCCGCGTTGACCGGCCCGTCGCCGAACTGCCCCGAGGCGCACGACTTCCTGACCACGCTCACCCGCGACCTCGCGGCCCGCCACGAACCGCGCGTGCCCGGTCCGCACGCCTCCCGGGTGGGCAGCCGGGCCCGGACCGCGGTACTGATCACGGTGGTCGCGGCGGCGATCCTCGCGCTGCTGATCGCCGCGCTGCCGCGGCTGCTCGTTCCGGGCACCTCGCGCGACTCGCGGGGCGGCGACCGGATCCGACCGATCACCGGGTCCGAGGCGGCCCGCAGGGTGCCGCCGGTACCCGCCGACCTCGAGACCCCGCCGGCACCGGCCGCGGCCTCGCCCGCTCCGGAGACCGTCGCCGCAAAGCCGCCCTCGACCACCCCCGAGGCCGCCCCCGAGACCGCCGAGCCGACCCCGGCGGCCGGGCAACCACCCGCGCCGAAGCCCACCGCCGCGCGCCCTGAGCCGATCACGCCGCTGGTACGGCCGGTGGCGCCCGCCGCCGACCGGCGGTGGGGTCCCTCCTCGCCGCCTCGGGACACGCTCGCGCACGGTCCGGCCGCGCTGCTGGCCCCGGAGACCGGCTTCACCCTGGACACGAGCTGCGTGGACAACGGGCTGCCCCGCACGTCGTAGCGCCGACGAGCCGGTGCGCCCACACCGGAAAACCACGACGCCCCGCGGGCCGCCTGGACGGCGGCTCGCGGGGCGTCGTGGGTCACGGGTGACCGGGAGGTCAGCCCGCCATGATCTCGCGCATCAGCCGCGCGGTCTCGGACGGCGTCTTGCCGACCTTGACCCCGACGGCCTCGAGCGCGTCCTGCTTGGCCTGCGCGGTGCCCGAGGAGCCCGAGACGATGGCGCCGGCGTGGCCCATGGTCTTGCCCTCGGGGGCGGTGAAGCCCGCGACGTAGCCGACGACCGGCTTGGTGATGTGCTCGGCGATGTAGGCCGCGGCACGCTCCTCGGCGTCGCCGCCGATCTCGCCGATCATCACGATCGCGTCGGTGTCCGGGTCGTCCTGGAACGCCTGGAGGCAGTCGATGTGCGTGGTGCCGATGATCGGGTCGCCACCGATGCCGACGGCGGTCGAGAAGCCGATGTCGGCCAGCTCGTACATCATCTGGTAGGTCAGCGTGCCCGACTTGGACACCAGACCGATCCGGCCCGGCTTGGTGATGCTGGCCGGGATGATGCCCGCGTTGGACTGACCCGGGGTGATCAGGCCGGGACAGTTCGGCCCGATGATCCGGGTCTTGTTGCCCTTGGCGCCGGCGAGCGCCCAGAACTGCGCGGTGTCGTGCACCGGCACGCCCTCGGTGATCACCACGGCGAGGCCGATCTCGGCCTCGATGGCCTCGACCACGGCGTCCTTGGTGAACTTCGGCGGCACGAAGACCACGGTGACGTCCGCGCCGGTGGCCGCCATGGCCTCGGCCACGGTGCCGAATACCGGTACCTCGGTGCCGTCCACGTCGACCGTGGTGCCGGCCTTGCGCGGGTTCACGCCACCGACGATGTTCGTCCCGGAGGCGAGCATCCGGTGGGTGTGCTTCATCCCCTCGGAGCCGGTCATGCCCTGGACGATGACCTTGCTGTCCTTGGTCAGGAAGATAGCCATGTTGGGTCGGTCTCCCTTACTTCGCGGCAGCGAGCTCGGCGGCCCGCTCGGCCGCGCCATCCATGGTGTCCACCTGCTGGACCAGCGGGTGGTTCGCGTCGGTGAGGATCTGCCGACCCAGCTCCGCGTTGTTGCCGTCCAGACGCACGACGAGCGGCTTGGTGACCGCCTCGCCCTTCTGCTTCAGCAGTTCGAGCGCCTGCACGATGCCGTTCGCGACCGCGTCGCACGCGGTGATGCCGCCGAAGACGTTGACGAACACCGACTTGACGTCGGCGTCGCCCAGGATGATCTCCAGGCCGTTCGCCATCACCTCGGCGGACGCGCCGCCGCCGATGTCGAGGAAGTTGGCCGGCTTCACGCCGCCGTGGTTCTCGCCGGCGTACGCGACCACGTCGAGCGTGGACATGACCAGACCCGCGCCGTTGCCGATGATGCCGACCGAACCGTCGAGCTTGACGTAGTTGAGGCCCTTGGCCTTGGCCGCCGCCTCCAGCGGGTCGGCCGCGTCCTTGTCCTCGAGCTCCGCGTGGTCGGGGTGCCGGAAGTCGGCGTTCTCGTCCAGCGAGACCTTGCCGTCCAGCGCGATGATCTTGCCCTCTTCGGACTTGATCAGCGGGTTGACCTCGACGAGCGTGGCGTCCTCTTCGACGAAGACGGTCCACAGCGTCTTGAGGGTCGCGACGATCTGGTCGTGCAGCTCGGCCGGGAACTTCGCCGCCTCGACGATCTCGCGGGCCTTGGCCTCGGTCACGCCCTCGATCGCGTCGACCGGGATCTTGGCGAGCGCGTCGGGGTTCTCCTCGGCGACGACCTCGATCTCGACGCCGCCCTCGACCGACGCCATCGCCAGGAAGGTGCGGTTGGTGCGGTCGAGCAGGAACGAGACGTAGTACTCGTCCACCGGCTTGGCCAGACCGGCCAGCATGACCTTCTTGACGATGTGGCCCTTGATGTCGAGGCCGAGAATCTGCTCGGTCTTCTCGACGACCTCGTCGGTGCTGAAGGCCAGCTTCACGCCGCCGGCCTTGCCGCGGCCACCGACCTTCACCTGGGCCTTGACGACGGCCTTGCCGCCCATGCGCTCGGCGGCGGCCCGTGCCTCCTCCGGCGTGAAGACGACTTCACCGGGCAGAACCGGCACACCGTGCTTAGCGAAGAGATCCCTCGCCTGGTACTCGAACAGGTCCACGCGGGTCCGTCCTTGTGATCGCGATCGGATATGCGGAAGATGCGCAGCCGCGTCCGTCGTCGCACAGGTCCGGCAGGCTCGCCCCCAGTTCTGGTGGACGGCGTCCGCACGCGTAGCTGATCCGCCTTGCAGGCTATCGGGCAGGAGTGCCGACCCCGAATCAGGGTCTCGCTCCCGCCCCGGGTCGTTCCCCGGACACGCCGTCACCGCGCGCCGAGATCCGCCCGTTTACGCCTGTTCCACCGTGACACAGGGAACACACCCGCACAGACCGTGATGCCTCGATGTGGCCGATCCCACGCCAGCAGCCGCGCTCGACAATCACACTTATCCGGATTCCCGGCGCACGAACGAACGGACGGTCACGATGGTCACGCAACCCGGTCCCGACGAAGGAAGGAGGCTCCGCCGACCACGGTCACGGGCGCTTTCGGCGACCCGACGAAGTTCATCGCCTCGCTACCGGCTCCCCGGGGAATCCGCGTGGAGTTCATCGAGGGGATCTACCGCATGGCACCGCCCGCCGACGAGCAGCACAATTTCTGGGCGATCGACATCCTGGTCATGTTGCGCAACGCAGGCGTCCCACACGCGGTGGCGGGAGTCGGTTACTGTCCCGAAGCGGTCGGCGACGCCCATGTGACCGGCGCGTTCATCCCGGATTTCGCGGTGCAACATCGCCTTGCCGACGCTTCGGACATCGAGTTCCGCAGGAACCACGACGGCTGGTACCCCTCGACCATGCTTCGTCTCGTCGGCGAGATCACTTCGCCAGGTGACGCCGATGTCGACCGGGAGGGAAAGTATCGGACGTACGCCCGAGCAGGGATCCCCGTCTACCTGCTGATCGACCGTCAAAAGGGGGTGGCAATCGCCTACTCCGAGCCGGTCGACAACGGCGAGGACCCCCGATACAACATCGCCCACCAGGTCGGCCTGGGAACAAAGCTCGAACTTCCCGACGACCTCCCCGCGATCGACACGGCCGCGTTCACCTGATCCGTCACGACTCCGGTACCGGTAGTGGCAGGCCCTGGACCGCCGCCGCCATCACCTCCGGGAACAGGTCGGGGGTGCAGGCGAAGGCCGGGCTGCCGAGGGCGGCGAGGGCGGCCGCGTTGGTGTGGTCGTAGGCCGGAGCGCCCTCGTCGGAGAGGGCGAGCAGGGTGACGAAGGTGGTGCCGGCCGCCTGCATGGCCGCCGCGCGGCGGAGCATCTCGTCCCGGACGCCCCCCTCGTACAGGTCGCTGATCAGCACGACGACCGTCTCCGCGGGTCGGGTGATCAGCGATTGGCAGTAGGCCAGGGCGCGGTTGATGTCGGTGCCGCCGCCGAGTTGGGTGCCGAACAGCACGTCCACCGGATCGCTCAGTCGTTCGGTGAGGTCGACCACGCTCGTGTCGAAGACGACCAGCGAGGTCCGGAGCGAGCGCATCGAGCCCAGCACCGCGCCGAAGACCGACGCGTAGACCACCGACGCCGCCATCGAGCCGGACTGGTCGATGCACAGGATCACGTCCTTTTGCACCCCGTGCCGCTGCCGGCCGTAGCCGACCAGGCGCTCCGGCACGATCGTGCGGTGCTCGGCCTGGTAGTGCTTGAGGTTGGCCTTGATCGTGGCGTTCCAGTCGATGTCGTGGTGGCGCGGACGGTTGATCCGGGTGGCCCGGTCCAGCGCGCCCTGGACCAGGCTCGTGGTGCGTTGCGCGACCCGGCGCTCCAGGTCGTCGACCACCGTGCGGACCACCGCGCGGGCCGCCTCCTTGGTGGCCTCGGGCATCAGCTTGTTGAGCGCGATCAGGGTGCCGACCAGGTGCACGTCCGGCTCGACGGCGGCCAGCATCTCCGGCTCCAGGAGCAGCCGGGTCAGGTCGAGCCGCTCGATCGCGTCCTGCTGGAGGATCTGTACGACGCCCGCCGGGAAGTGCTCGCGGATGTCGCCGAGCCAGCGGGCCACCGAGGGCGCGGAGGCACCCAGGCCGGCCGCGCGCGGGCCGCTGCCGCGCCTGCTGCCGCGCGGGGCCGGCGTCTCCGGGCGGTACAGCGCGGCCAGGGCCTGGTCGATCCGCAGGTCTTCGCCGGTGGGGCCGTAGCCGGTGCCGTCCGCGTCGCCGCCCAGCACCAGTCGCCAGCGGCGCAGACGTTCCTCGGTCGTGCTCTCGCTCATCCGATGGCCACCTTCGGATGTCGCAGGCCGAGGATGTCGGCCAGCAGCGGCAGCGTGGCGTCCGCCCGCCCGCCGTCGAACAAATCCGCGGTCGCGGCTGCGGCGGCCGGCTGTGCGGGGGTGCGCACCCGCTCGCCGAGCATCCGCCGCTCGGCCGCCGCGAAGGTGGCGAAGGTGCGTCGCAGCAGCGGCAGGATCTCGGTGAAAAGGTCGGCGGGGGTGTCGGTGAGCCACTCGTCGACCAGCGCCATCAGCCGTTCGTCGTGCACGAGCAGCATGCCGCCGCCGGCCAGGAATCCCTCGATCCAGGCGGCCGATTCGCGATGCGAAACGCCTCGGGTCAGCGCCCGGGCCAGCTTCGGGGCGGCCTCCCGCGGGTCGAGCCGGCCCAGGTCGAGCAGCAGCCGGGTGGCCCGGCCGGTGAGCAGGCCGGGCAGGTTTTCCCGGTCGGCGAGCCGGTCCAGGGCCGTGTACCAGTCCTGCTGTTGCTCGTCGCCGAGCAGTTGCACGGCGGCGTGCACGGCGTCCAGGTGTCGGCGCATCGCCTTGGCGCCGTCGTCGTCCAGGCCCGCGCAGGCGGGCAGCAGTCCGACGCAGATCCGGACCACCAGGCCGGCCACCACGGTGCCCAGCGCGGAGGTGTCGGTGCCGCGCACGTCGCCGTAGCGCAGCGCGCGCACCAGCCCCGGCAGCGCCTCGGCGAGTTTGCCCACGTCGGTGTCCAGTGCGGCGCGCCGGTCCAGGACGCGCATGATCAGCGGCAGCGCGTCGGGCAGGTCGGCACGCAGGCAGCGCTCGGCCACGTCGGTGACATCGGCCAGCGATTCGGCCCGGATCGCCAGATCGGCCGTGCGCGCCGCGGCGGCGGCGAGCACGGTGGTCCCCCACACGCCCGCCTCGGCGACCCGGATGGCCAGCTCGGGCTGCCAGTCCAGGCGCCAGGTCTCGCGAAAGGTGCCCTTGCTCTCCCGGGCCCGGGCCGGCACACCCCACGGGACGTCCAGCAGGGCGAGTCGGTTGAGCAGCCGGCTGCGGTCGGCGTGCGACTCCTTGCGCAGGTCGAGTTCGAGTTCGCGGGGCGCGGGCTCGGGCTTCAGGCGCAGTCGGCGCTGCTCGCGGGACAGGTCGCGCTGGAGCGGTACGGCGGGCACCGTGTCGGGCACCTCGCCGATCACGTCGCCCACCACGAGGGCGTCGTGCACCAGTGCGAGCGGGCCGGTCACCCCGTCGCACATCACCGCGCGGACCGCCTCGATCGTCTCGTCCAGGCCCGCCAGCGGGCGCCCGCGCAGCGCGGCCAGCGCACTGGCGTGCCGGGTCGCCTCGATCACGTGGGCGGAGGACACCGGATGACCCGCGTCACGCAGCAGCGCGGCGATCCGGACGAACCAGCGGGGCAACAACTCGTGTTCGTCGGTGTTCGTGTACAGGTGTCGGTACCACCCGGGCGAGGCGACGCCCGCGCCGTAGCCGGAGCTCTGCGCGAGTCGGCGGTGCGTCCAGGGCACCCAGGTGGTCTCCACCTTGACCCTGGCCCGGTGCGGCGCCAGCAGCGCGCGGTCGGCGGCGGCCGAGGGGAGCCGGGCGAGCGCGGGCAGGTGCCAGGCACCGCACACCACGGCGATCCGCCGGTGGCCGGCGCGGCGCGCGGACCGGATGCCCTGGCGCATGTGTGCCTCACGCAGCCGCTCGACGTCGGGTTCGGCCGCCGGGTCGGGCGCGGGCTCGTCCTCGCGCAGCGCGGCCATCGCCTCGGCGAGCGCGGCGAACGGGGTCAGCGCGTCGCCGCCGGTGGGCAGCCGGTGCTCGATCACGTCCTCCCACCAGCGCTCCGGGTCGTCCTGGCCGGCCAGCCCGGCGAGTTCCGCGATCGGGTCGACGCGCGACGGCGCGGGCGCGGCCTCCTCGTCCCGGGGCGGGTCGGTCTCGGCGCGCTCCCTGCGGGCCCGGTCGAGCGTGAAGGACACCGCGACCGGCAGGTCGACGAAGCGGATCGGCACGCCGTGTGCGCCCGCGTACCGGATCGCCACCCACTCGGGGCTGAAGTCGGCGTACGGCCAAAAGCCCGCCTGCGCGGGATCGTCGGCCGCGTGCGCGAGCAGCGCGACGGGGGGTCGCATGTCGGGATCGGCGGCGAAGGACAGCAGCACGTCCGCCTCGGGCGGGCCCTCGACCAACACGATGTCCGGCGCGACCTGCGCGAGCGCGGCGGCCACCGCCCGGGCCGACCCCGGGCCGTGGTGCCGCACGCCGAGCAGGATCGGCGGGTCGACCGCGGGGGGCGCCATCAGGCCCGGTCCGCGTCGCGGCAGGCCCGGTAGAAGTCCTGCCAGTCGGCGCGCGGACGCACCGCGGTCTCCAGGTATTCGCGCCAGACCAGGGTGTCCGCCGCCGGGTCCTTGACCACCGCGCCCAGGATGCCCGCGGCCACGTCCGCCGAGCGCAGCACGCCGTCGCCGAAGTGTGCGGCCAGCGCCAGGCCGCCGGTGACCACGGAAATCGCCTCGGCGGTGGACAACGTCCCGGACGGGGTCTTCAGCTTGGTCCGCCCGTCCTCGGTCAGACCGGCCCGCAGTTCGCGGAACACCGTCACCACGCGCCGCAGTTCGGCCTCGGCGGCGGCCACCGGCGGCAGGTCGAGCGAGGAGCCGAGCTGGGCCACTCGGCGGCTGACGATGTCCACCTCGGCGTCCGCGGTCGCCGGCAGCGGGAGCACCACGGTGTTGAACCGGCGGCGCAACGCGGAGGACAGATCGTTGACCCCGCGGTCGCGGTCGTTGGCGGTGGCGATCAGGTTGAACCCGCGCACGGCCTGGACCTCGTCGTTCAACTCCGGTACCGGCAGCGTCTTTTCGGACAGGATGGTGATCAACGAGTCCTGCACGTCGGCCGGGATCCGGGTCAGTTCCTCGACCCGGGCCACCAGGCCGCGGCTCATCGCGCGCATCACCGGACCGGCCACCATGGCCGCGCGGCTGGGGCCGTGCGCGAGCAGTTGCGCGTAGTTCCACCCGTAGCGAATGGCTTCCTCGGGAGTGCCGGCGGTGCCCTGGACCAGCAGCGTGGAGTCACCGCACACGGCGGCGGCCAGATGCTCGGACACCCACGTCTTGGCCGTGCCCGGCACGCCGAGGAGCAGCAGCGCGCGGTCGGTGGCCAACGTGGTGACGGCGACCTCGATGATCCGCCGGGGGCCGATGTACTTGGGCGAGATCACCGTGCCGTCGGCCAGCGTGCCGCCCAGCAGGTAGGTGGCCACCGCCCAGGGCGAAAGCTTCCAGCGCGGCGGTCGGGGACGCTCGTCGGCGGCGGCGAGCGCGGCCAGTTCGTCGGCGAAGGCGTCCTCGGCATGCGCCCGGAGCACACTCTGCTCAACCGGTTCAGCGGACACAGTCACGGCGCTCCCCCAAGGCTCGAACAAACCCGAACAGAACCCATCCTGCCGCCCGGGTCCGACACGTTCGGGGGTGCCGATCTCACAGGTGATCGAGCAGGAACCCGGTATCGACGGTCGCGTCGAACGGCTCGGGCAGGCGCACCGGGGCGCCGGCCCGTACTCGCCCGGTGAACGTGTAACGCCCGTCGACCGGCTCGAAGTGCACGATCACCTCGTGCTTTTCCCGGTCCACGATCAGCATCACCGGCACCTCGGCTCGGGCGTACTCGCCGGGCTTCTCCCGCAGGTCGACGCGGCGCGTGCTGTTCGAGGTCACCTCGACGAACATCCGGACGCCGGACGCGGACGTCGCGTGCCCGTCCCGGAATTCGGCCTTCTTTCGGGGATCGAGGACGACGAGGTCGGGCGTGCGTTCGGTGCCGACGCCCACCACGAAGGCAACGCCCTCCAACACCGGGATCTCGGCCGGCAGCGAGGGTTCGAGCAGATGGCGCAGGCCGGTGAGGATCCGGGCATGCTTCCAGTCCGGCGACGCCCGCATGACCAGGCCGGCCGGAGAAGCCTCCCACCACACGCTCTCGGGGAACTCGCCGCAGTCGCGCAACATCCGCAGGGCGGTCAGGCGCAGGCTCGCCAGTGGATCGTCCCGATCCGCGTCGTCGGCCATCCGCCCATTCTCGCGCCGCCGAGGTCCGCCGGGCGGGGGACATCCGGTGGTCCACCCGGACGGATGATTGGACCACCGATCGACCGCCCGGCCGTCCGGCCCGAGGGCACCCGGGTTCAGCCGCCCAGGAGCTCCGCGCGCATCGTCGCCCGGTAGTGCAGGGTGTCGGCGAGGGCGCGGAAGGCTTTGGGCCATTCGCCCTCGCCCTGCGCCAGGTGCTCCACGCGGTCGACCACGGCCGGGTGCAGACCGCGGCCGGCCACGTCCCGGGCGCCGCTGAAGCTCCACGGGTAGCCGCCGCCCTCGGCCGCCGCCGCGAGCGCGTCCAGGACCGCGTCGCCCAGCGCCGTCGGCCACGGTACCGGGCAGTTGGTCAGCAGTTGCAGTGCCTCGGACAGCCCGTGCGCGGCGATGTGCCGGGCCACGTGCTCGGCGCACTCGGCCGCCGGCAGCACGGTCAGCAGCCGGGTGGGCGCGCCCCGCCCGGCCAGCGCCCGGGCCCAGTCGACATCGCGCTGGAGCACCGCCGCACGGGCCCAGCCCTCCCGGACGTCCTCGGCGAATCGGCGCGGCAGCACCCGCGCCACGATCTCCTCGGGGCCGGCCCCGAACACCTCCCGCCACACCGCGAGCGGCGTCGCCGCGACGATCTCGCCCAGCCACCACGAGTGGTCCTCGCGCCCGGTCGGCGACGTCTCCGCGATGCCGTCCCGCCGCATCGCCGGATCGCACCCGCTCGGCGGCACCACCAGCACCCGTCCCGCGGCGCCGGGCCGCAGGCAGGCCAGGGCCCGCTCGCGCATCCGGGCCGCGAAGGCCGAGCCGGGCAGTTCGGTCAACAGCCGCGCGGCGGCCACCCGGACCACCTTGGCCCGATCGTCCAGCGCCTCCTCCAGGAACGGCTCGTCGCCCGCCGCCAACCCGGTGCGCAGCGCCGCCACCCACACCGCCCGATCCTCCGCGGGCTCGGCACTCCAGACCCGGGCCAGCAGCCCCCGCGCCGCGTCCGGATCGCCGGTGCGCAACGCCTCGAACGCGGCCAGCCGTTCGCCGAAGCGCCCGTGCCGCCACAACTCGACCGGATCCTCCGGGCCCGGCACCGCGACCCGGGTCAGCCACGCCCACTCCGGGTTGAGCCCGGCCAGCCAACGGCCGCGCGGGCCGGCCAGGTCGGCCACGATCTCGCGCAGATCGGTCCGTGAGCGCGCCGCCGTCAACAACGCGGGCAACTCCGACTCGGGCGCCCGCAGTCCGGCCGCGTGGGCCAGCGCGAGCCATTCGGGCAGGAAGTCCATCCCGTCGCCTTCAAGCAGGATCCGCAACCGCACCCGGGCCCGTTCCGGCACCGACGGCCGGGAGTCCACCTCGCCGCACGGCGCCGGCGGCGCACCCGCCGGGGCCCGCCGGCCCGCCCGCCGGTGCACCATCACGATCGCGGCCAGGTCGAGCAAGCGCACCGCCTCGTCCGCCCGGTCCACCCGCGCGGCCAGCGCCCCCAGCGCGTCCCGCGCGGGCACCTCCGCGGCCGGCCGCCGGCCGGTACCCACCAACGCCGCCGAGACCAGGTCGTCCCATACCGGATCCGCCACCCGCATCCGAACTCCCTTTCCGCACGGGCCGATCGATGGTGTCGACCGGCGCCGGTGATGGTTTTCGGGCCCTTCCGGGCCGACGGCCGATCCCGCCCCACGCCGAGGCGGGGCGAGCGGCCCGGGCTCCGGCTAGAGCTGCACGGCCTGTCCCTCGTGCCACGCGGTCACCGGGACGAATCCGCGCGCGCCGTACTCGCCGAACACGGTCAGCCCGGCGCCCCCGGACATCGCGGACAACCGCCACAACGCCTGCTCACCGGTCCGCGCCCGATCCACCGGCAGCCAGAACCCGTCCGCGCCGGCGATCCGCCATCCCATCGGTTCCGGCACCGCGACCACGCCGGCCAGCACCACCGGCCAGGCTTCCAACCACGGTTCGCTGCGCAGCGCCTCGGCGTAGCCCAGGGTGGCCTCCTCCGGGCCGACCCCCACCGGCTCCTCGCCCGGCATCGGCGCGCCGGTGCGCTCGCCGAGCGCGGCCCGCAGCGGCACCGCGTCGTCGTGGAAGGCCGCGTCCGCCTCGATCGATCGGCCCACCGGCAGGGCCAGTTGCGGCGCGCGCCCCTGCGGCCCGAAGGCCAGCACGAGCGCCGGCCGGCCGGACCGCGCGCCGCGCAGCCAGATCCGCCGCTCGGTCAGATTGCCGTCCGTACTGTCCCGGCTGCCCAGCACCAGCCACCGGTCGTGCACCACGGTGCCCGCGTCGCGCGCCCTGCGCAGCACGTCCTCCGCGTCCACGGTCCAGCCGATCCGGGCCCGCAACCCGGCCACCAGGGACGGGTCCAGATCGTCGGCGTGTTCGTGGGCGCGCAGGAGCAGCCACAACTCGGCGTAGTCCTCCAGCAGCCGGCCGGGCCAACCCTCGGCCCCGGACGCGGGTATCGCCCCGGCCGCCCGCAGCCGGGCCGCCAAGCCCGGCGCCTTGGCGTCGACCATGCGCTCGGCGATGCCGTCCCACATGGCGTATCCCTCGCGCTCGGTGCCCGCCAGGCCCTGCTGGACCCGGTCGGCCAGCCAGCGGCGCAACCGCTCGGCGCCCTCGGCCACCTGGGCCTCGCGCCGCTCGGCCCGCCGCCGGGCCGCGATCGGGTCGGCCGGCGCGGACAAGGCCGACGCGGCCTTGTCGGCCCGCTCGCGGCGCCCGGTCAGCCAAGCGTCGGCCCAGTCGGGGGCGGTCCCGCCGACCGGCACGGCCACCGGGTCGGCGGCCCACAGGAGCAGCAGGCCCAGCGCGTGCTTACAGGGGAACTTGCGGCTGGGACACGAGCATTGCGACGCGGGGCCGGTGAGGTCGACCACGGTGCGGTACGGCGTCGCGCCGCCACCCGCGCACACCCCCCACACCGCGGTCCCGCCGGCGAGCTCCGCGCTGCCCGCGGCCGACCACGGTCGGGGCACCGCCAACCTGCTCCCGGCCTTGCGTGAGGCGGCGTCGGGCGCGAGTGCCAGCACCTGTTCCGCGGTCCACCGTTCCAGCATGACGGTCACGGTACGGGCCGACACCGACACGTGTGTACGAGCCGGCCGAGCCCGCCCGCCGGTTGTCCGGAACCGGGCGAAGTGCCCGCTCAGGCAGGGGTGGTCGCCACGTGCGCGTGCACCCAGTCGACGATGTCCGTGGTCGGCGCGCCCGGGGTGAAGACCGCCGCGACGCCGATGCGCTTCAGCTCCGGGACGTCCTCCTCCGGAATGATGCCGCCGCCGAACACCAGGATGTCCTCGGCCTCGCGCTCCTTGAGCAGTTCGATGACCTTCGCGAACAGCGTCATGTGCGCGCCGGAGAGCACCGACAGACCGATCGCGTCGGCGTCCTCCTGGATGGCCGTCTCGACGATCTGGATCGGCGTCTGGTGCAGGCCGGTGTAGACCACCTCGAAGCCCGCGTCGCGCAGTGCGCGCGCGACCACCTTGACGCCCCGGTCGTGCCCGTCGAGTCCGGGCTTGGCCACCACGATCCGGATCGGTCCGGAAACACCCATCACTGCCTCCATGTACCTAGCGAAGCCCTCGCCCGGAGCGTAACCCGCGCTCGGGACGGCTCGCCGAAGGTGGTCCCCGCCCGGCCCGGGCGCCTGCGCCGCGCCCGCCGCGGGCCGCCCGGGCCCGTCACCCGCTCGGCGGCCCGACCTGCGGTTCTTCTCGCGAGGATTGTCCTGTGAACGTCAAGAGCACTACAGTCCGATTCCGACCAGCCCCCGAGACGAAGGCGACGTAGGTGACGGACGTTCGCTATCCGAGCGAGGATCAGCAGGGTCGCTACGTGCCGGACGCCGAGGGTGCGTACTCCCCTTACGGCTCGTCCGGTTCGATCCAGGGCGGCTACGACCAGGGGTACGGCCAAGTCGCCGGCTACGACGCGAACGCGTACGCGAGCGGTTCCGGCTACCAGGCGGTCGACTCCTCGGGCGGGTGGGGCGTGCCGACGCCGTCCTACGACGGCTACGACGCGAGCGGGACCTACGCCGTTGTCGACCACGGCACCTCGAACCACACCGCCGTCGGCTACGACGCGCCGGGCCACGGCTCCTCGGGTTACGACGCCTCCGGGTATCAACCCGCCTACGACTCCTCGGGATACACCGCCGTTCCGGCCTACGACGCGTACGGCTACGGGTCGCCGACCGGATACGACAGCGGGGCGCACACCGCGGTCACGGGCGGCTACGACGCGACCGGCACGTACGGCTACCCGGCCGTCGGCTACGCGGACGGGGCCGACAGCGGTGTGTACGACGCCTACGGCGCGCAGGCCGGGAACCGGGCCGGCACCGACACCGCGGTGCAGACCGCGCCGTACGTCGACCCGTCCTGGGACAGCGGCTCGAACACCGGTATGTGGTACGCCGCTTCGGACACCGCCGCATGGGAATCCGACACCTGGTTCGCCCCCGCCCCGGTGCGCGACGACGCGGACATGTGGTCCGGCGGCAATCGCTCCACGACGAACCTGTTCGACGACGGCGCGACCCGCGCGCCGGTCGAGCCCGCATTCGATCCCGGTGACCACGACGACAGCGTGCCGGCCCCCACCGACAACGAGGCCGCGCCGGCCGAGGTGCGGGTCGAGCCGGCCGAACGTGTCGGGCAGAAGGGCCGGCCCGCCAAGGCACCCAAGCCCAAGGAAGCCGCCGACAAGGTCCGGGTCAAGCGCAAACGCGGGTTCCCGCTCACCGCCGGCGCACCGCTCGCGGTGATGGGCGCGGCCGCGATGGCCGTCGCCGCGGTCGGCGGCCTGCACACGGCGGGCGCCGAGACCAAGGACGCGGATCCGGTGGCGGGCGGCGAGGACCTGCCGCTGATGTCGTCGATGGACAAGCAGTTGCTGGACCTCCAGGTCGGCGCCGAGGACTTCGCCGAGCGGGCCAGTCGCGCGCAGAGCCGGATCTCGCTCCAGGAGCGCCAGGAAGAGGCCCAGCGGGCCCAGGAAGCCGAGCGCAAGCGCAAGGAGTCCCTCAGGCCCAAGTACGTGCTCCCGGTCACCCAGCGCGGCCTCAGCGCCTATTTCGGCTCGTCCGGCTCCCGCTGGTCGCACACCCACACCGGCATCGACTTCCCGGTCGATCTGAGCACCTCGGTCTACGCGGTCATGGACGGCGTGGTTCGCACCGAGGTGAACAGCGCCTACGGCAACATGGTGATCCTGACCGCCAAGGACGGCACCGAGTTCTGGTACTGCCACCTGACCCGGGCCAAGGTGCGCTCCGGACCGGTCAAGGCGGGCGACGTGATCGCCTACAGCGGCGACACCGGCAACAGCACCGGCCCGCACCTGCACTTCGAGGTCCGCCCCGACGGCGGCGCACCGATCAACCCGCTCCCGTGGCTGCGCTCGAAGGGCCTGGAGCCGACCTGACGGTGGGCACGGTCGGCGCGGCCGATCCGGCGGACGGATCGAGCTGGCCTCGGCTCGGCGGCCCCCGTCCCGGGACTCGGCGATCTACCGTGGACGCATGACCACATCCGAGCCGCAGTTCAGCGCCGAGTCGGGCCGGGGCGGCGAGTTCGTCCGACAGGCCAATCGCTTCACCGGACGACCCGAGGCGGCAGCCGGCCGCTACCAGCTCGTGGTGTCGCTCGCGTGTCCCTGGGCGCATCGGGCGGTGATCGTCCGGCGGTTGCTCGGGTTGGAGGACGCACTCGGGCTGTCGATCGTGGACCCGATCCGGGACGAGACCGGGTGGCGGTTCACCAATCACCCGGACGGGCGCGACCCGGTCACCGGCCTGGCCTTCCTGGCCGACGCCTACCGGGCCAGTGATCCCACCTACGCGGGCCGGGTCACCGTCCCCGCGATCATCGACCTGACCACCGGCCACGTCGTCACCAACGACTACCCGCAGATCACCCTCGACCTGTCCACCCGCTGGACCGCGCTGCACCGCGCCGGCGCGCCGGAGTTGTATCCACAAGCGCTACGCGCCGAGATCGACGCGGTCGCCGCGGACGTGTTCCGGGACGTGAACAACGGCGTGTACCGCTGCGGGTTCGCCACCACGCAGGGAGCCTACGAGGCCGCGTTCGACGCGCTGTTCGCCCGGCTGGACGCGCTGGAGAAGCGGCTGACCGGGCAGCGCTACCTGGTCGGCGACACGATCACCGAGGCGGACATCCGGCTGTTCACCACGCTGGTCCGGTTCGACGCGGTCTACCACGGTCACTTCAAGACCAACCTGCGCAAGCTGACCGAGTATCCGGTCCTGTGGGCCTACGCCCGCGACCTGTTCCAGACCGAGGGTTTCGGCGACACCGTCGACTTCGACCACATCAAGCGGCACTACTACGTCACCCACGACCGGATCAATCCGACCGGCATCGTGCCCAAGGGGCCGGACCCGGCGCTGTGGCTCACCCCGCACGGGCGGGGCCGAACGGGCGGAGGGCGGACACCGGCACCCTCGGGAGCCGCTTCCACTGCTCCTGCGAGGTGCGCGGGATGCCCCGCCCCGCCGCCGACCAGGCCTGGGA
>NZ_JBHZAV010000156.1:3906-21334 GCF_042754445.1 Embleya sp. NPDC059213 | reverse complement strand
CTCGGGCGTCTCCGGCAGTGAACGGTCCATCGAGACATGGCTGTTCAGTCCCCGGTCCCACTCCCGAAGCTCCCGGGGATCCGGCGAGCCGGCGAACCGGCGACCGGACCCATGCCCTGACGGCCCAACAGGTCCCGGTGGCTCCACCGATACACGACCTGATCGAGCGGATCCCGCTCGTCCGCTCCGGCCTCCGACGCCATCCCATACCCCCACGCGCTCGTCCCGGCCCGATCGAGCATGCCGCACGGCCAGGGGCGGTGCCATGGATTCGAGAACACGACGCGGCCGAATGCCGTCGCACCGACAACACCTCGTCCGATCGGCGAGGTTCGCGCCGCCGTAGGCGCGACACCCGTCCGCACAGCGGCTTTCGGGCGCAGGGCCCACGATCGTCATCGAGTCCCTCCCGAGTCGAGCGTGTCGCGGTCGTGCGAGTCGTTGCACGTGCCGGCTTCGACCGACGGTGCCCCGGGCGAGGGGCGCTACCCGGTGCGGTTCGCCGAGGGTGGCGCCGCGTCGTCGGCCTGCCGATCGGCGTCTCGGTGGGTCTCGGGCCCTCGGTCCAGCCGCTGCTCCGCCCAGATCGTCTTGCCGTCGGGTCCGAACCGGCACCCCCAGCGTTCGCTGACCTGGGAAACGAGGAACAGCCCCCGACCACCCTCGTCGGTGCTCCGAGCTCGTCTGATCCGAGGCTGGGTACTGCTGCCGTCGCCGACCTCGCACACCAGCAGATCCTTCCCTCGGATCAGCCGCGCCGTCATCGACTCGCCGCCGTAGCGGACCGCGTTTCCCGCCAACTCGCTGATCACGAGTTCCGTGGCGAAGGCCACCTCGTCGAGTTGCCACTCCGCCAACTGCCCCATCACCAGCCTGCGGAGCTCGGGCACCGCCTCCGCCCGGGCCGGGAACACCCACCGGACCGTGTCCGCGGGGGATATCGAACGCGTCCGGGCGCACAGCAGGACCACGTCCCTCGAATCGCCCTCGGGCGCGGTGTCGTTCACCACGTCACGACACGTATCGGCCAGGGAGGTATCCGCCCTCAACCGCCGAGCGATCGAGCGCCGTAGTCGGCGCAGACCCGCACCGGCCGGATCCTCCTGCCGATCGAGGAACCCGCTGCCGTGGAAGACGAGGACCGAGGCGGGCTCCAATTTCAACTCCGCCGTCTCGAACGGGGTGCCGCCCACACCCAACGGCGGTCCGGGCGGAAGTTCGACCGGGGCCGGCTCGCCACCGGGGGCGACGAGCAGCGGGGGGTGATGGCCGGCGTCCGCGAGCACGCAGCGCGAGGTGACCGGGTCGTACACGGCGTAGACACACCTCGCGCCCACCGGGTCCGTACCGGGCTCCGCCTCCGCGCCCAGGCGCCGGACGAGGTCGTCCACGTGGGTGAGCAGCTCGTCCGGTTCCAGGTCGAGGTGGGCGAGGGTGAGCATGGCCGCCCGTACCCGACCCATGGTCGCGGTGGCGGCCAGCCCCCTGCCGAAGGCCTCCCCGACGACCAGGCCGATGCGGGTCGACGACAGGGGGATCACGTCGAACCATTCGCCGCCGACCCCCGCCCCGTCCCCGGCCGGACGGTAGATCGCCGCGGTTTCGGCCGCGTCGGTGTCCGTGGTGCCCCGGGGCAGCAGCAGGCGTTGCAGCCCGACCGCCGTGGCGTGCTCGCGCGCGTATCGGCGAGCGTTGTCGACGGCCAGCCCACCGCGCAGGGCGATCTCGTGCAGGATCTCGACGTCGTCGGAACGCAGGCCGCGCTTCCGGTTCTGCCATGCGGTCACCACCCCCAGGAGCCGCCCTCGCGCGAACAGCGGGGCGATGATCGCGCGTGAAACCCGGTCGGGCACCATCCGCCACGCCGACTCGACGCCGTGCCGCGAGGTGATGAACGTCCAGGCGTCCTCGATCACGACCACGTTCCCGGCCATCAGGGCCGCGTCGTGCGCGCCTATCGCGAGCGACGGCACCCGATTGCCCGCCGTGACCATGCGTTCCGGCAGGTGACCGCGGACCGCGAAACGCTCGACCGCCCCCTGCGGCGGCGGAGCCACGCCCTCCGCGTCCTCACCCTTGGAGACGGCCACGTACAGGTCGACGGTCGCCGCCCGTCCCAGGGCCGGCACGACCACGTCGACGATGTCCTGCGCTGTCCGCCGCACATCCAGATCGGCACCGATACGCGCCGCGGCCTCGTCCATCAACCGGACCCGCAGCCGCAGCCGTTCCACCTCGTCCTGCGTACCCATCGGAACACCTCCGGGTCCTGTCCACGTTACCCGCGCACCCCCTCCCCTGCCCGGGAGGAACGACGCCACGCGCCGGCCGAGGTGCTCCGCGGACCGTCGTATCGAGGGCTTGTCGTCGACGGCCCCGGACGCGACCGATCGAGGGAACCGTTGCCCGAGTGTCCTATCGGCTGTGGGCCGCCTCGTGACCCGAGGACCGATCGGGCGCTGGTTCCCGTCGTCACCAGGGCGACACGGCCATCGGCGCGTGCCTCCGCGCCGCCGGTTTCGGGAGCGAGGCGTGGTGACGGGGCCGGCCCGGTGACGGGATGGACAGGCCCCGCGGGTCATTCGGCCAGGGTCGGGGCGGCGTGGGACCAGCGGTGTTCGTCGAGTTCGCGGGCGATGAAGCGGGCGAGGTCGGTGCGGGTCACCTTGCGGCCGCCCTTGGGGTTGCTCGCGTCGACGACGCGGTAGGTGCCGGTGGGGGGTTCGTCCTGCAGGCGGGCGGGGCGGACGAAGGTCCAGTCGACGGCGCTTCGGCGGACGATCGTTTCCATCAACCGCATGTCGTCGTACAACTCCCGAACCAGCGGAGTGACGAGATTGCGGTACCACCAGGGGAAGTTGGGGTCGCGGTGGTGGACCCCGCCCGAGGTGACGGCGATCAGTCGGGGGATGCCGGCGTCTTCCATCGCGGACACCAGGGTCCGCGCCGCGTCGGAGTAGAGCCGGTTCGCCTGCCGCCCCGGCGGGCCGATCGCCGAGACCACGACGTCGTGCCCCTCGACGGCGGAGCGCACGGCGGCGGCGTCGCGCACGTCGGCCCGCACGACGGTCGACTTCCCCGTGCCGGGCGAGTCCTGCGGGGTCGGGGGCTGCCACCGGGCCGGGTCGCGCACCGCGGCGGTGACGTCGTGGCCCAGGCGCAGGGCCTCCCGGACGACGAGGTGTCCGGTGCGGCCGTTGGCTCCGAAGACGATGACATTGCTCATGACGGGATCCTCACGTGGTCGATGGGTTGGTACGGGTCACTCGTCGGGTGCGCGGGTGCGACCGAAGTACCGGCTGATCCGGGACGGCCCGGGGCGCAGCCGGGGTCGGTCCGCGGGCTACGCGGCGCGGGACCGCGGCAGCAGGAGCACCAGGGCTGCGCCGACCAGGCAGGTCGCGGTCACCGCCAGTGCGCAGACGACCAGTCCGTCCGCTCCCGGGTCGGGGGCGCCGGCGTCGTGCATGGCGAAGTACACGGTGCCCAACACCGCGACGCCCAGGGCCGTGGACAGTTGTTGGAGTGCGTTGAGTGCGCCCGAGGCACTGCCCGCCTCGGCGGGTTCGGCCGCCGCCAGGATCGACTGGACCAGGGTGCCGGACACCAGGCCCACGCCCAGCCCCACGACCAGGGTGGGTATCGACAGCACCCAGGCCGGAGGCCCCGACGCGGCCACCGCGGCAAGGCCGAGCGTGCCGAGCGCCTCGATCCCCAGCCCCAGGTGCAGGAGTGAGCGGCCGAGCCGAACGGCCGCCGCCGGAGCGGCGAGCGAGGCGAGTCCGATGCCCGCGGCGAGCGGCGACAGCGAGAGCGCGGTCGCCCACGCGGACCGGCCGAGATCCAGGCGGAGGTGGAGGGAGAGCACGAGCAGCAGTCCGCCGAGGCCGGTGAAGAAGGCGGCGGTGACCGCGAGGCCGCCGACGAACGCGGGTTTGCGCAGCAGGCTCGGCACCAGGACCGGTGAGCGGCTGGTGCGTTGACGTCGACCGAAGGCGGCGAACGCCACGATGCCGGCGGCGATTTCCGCGAACGTCCACCACGGCCAACCCGCTTCCCGGCCCTGGATCAGCGGGTGGACGACGAGCGCGGACCCCAGGGCGACCAGGAACGCGCCGGGCGGGTCGATCCGCACGAGCGAGTCTCCCCGGTCGGCCGGCATCCACCGCAGTGCCCCGACCACGGTCAGCGCGCCGAGCGGAAGGTTGATCAGGAAGATCAGCCGCCAGTCGAGTCCGGCCGGGTCGAGGGCGATCAGGCCGCCCGCGAGGACCGGGCCGCCGACACCGGCGAGCGCCATCACCGGTCCGAACGTGGCGAACGCCCGGCCGCGTTCGCGTTCGTCGAACACCGCGCTCAGCACGCCGAACCCCTGCGGGATCATCAAGGCGCCGAGCGCGCCCTGGGCCACCCGGGCCGCGACCAGCACGGTCGGCGAGGGTGCCAGCGCACATACCGCGGAGGCCACCGTGAACCCGGCGGCGCCCAGGACGAACAGCCGCCGACGACCCCACCGATCCCCCAGCCGGCCGCCGACGATCAGCAGGACGCCGAAGGCGAGCGTGTACCCGGCGGTAAGCCACTGCATGATCGCCGCGCCGCCGCCCAGCCCGGCGCGCACCGACGGGGCGGCCACGTTCATCACGGTCGCGTCCAGCAGGTCCAGGGCCTGCGCGAGCAACACCACCGCCAGGATCCGCCACCGATGCGGATGGGCGGCCGGCGGTGCCGTAGGGACGGCCGACGTCGAAGCGGGAACGGTCACGGGATCTCCCCATCAGGCTTAACAAACACTGTTCGTCAAGCATCGTGCCCTTAACGAACAGCATTCGTCAAGGTAGGGTGATGCCATGCCGCAAGCCCGCTCGCGCTCCCGCCCCTCGAAACCCATGCTCGGCCTGGACGCCGTACTGGCCGCCACCATGGCGCTGGTCGACGAGTCGGGCTGCGAAGCGGTGAGCCTGCGGCGGGTCGCCCAGGCCCTCGAAACCGGTCCCGCCTCGCTCTACGTCTACGTCCGCGATCGGCAGGAGCTGATGGCGCTCGTCCTCGATCACGCGGTGGCCGACGTGGTCGTGCCCGACGAGGGCGCCGGGGACTGGCGCACCCGCCTCGAACTGCTCGTCGGGCGTATCATCACCGCCCTGACCGGCCACAACGACATCGCCTCCGTCGGCCTGCGGGACGCCCTCCCCGGCCCGCACGGCCTGCGCCTGACCGAGGAGGTGACGCGCCTGCTCCGCACCGGCGGACTCGACGACGACGCCTGCTCCTGGGCCATCGACCTGCTCGGCCAGTACATCTACTCGACCGCCCTGGAGTACGCCGGCGACCCACAGCCCCGGCGGGCCCCCGGCAAACCCTCGCCCGGCGCCGGCCCGACCGGACCCGATACGTTCACCGGCCGACTCGACGCCACCTTCCGGGCGTTGCCCGCCGAGCAGTACCCCACCCTGCGGTCCCTGGCCCCGAGCCTCACCGGCGGCGACCGGGAGGCCCGGGCCGCGTGGAAACTCCGCGTGATCATCGACGGCCTGCTCGCCCAACCCCCTGGCCGGCCCACATCACGAGCGTGACGAAATGCGCCGACCGGTCGGTCCGGCGGCCAGGATCATCGAGGAGACGCGCCTTGGATCTTCGTTCTCTCCACTACGCGGTGACACTCGCGGAGGAGTTGCATTTCGGCCGCGCCGCACGCCGTCACTTCATCTCGGAGCAACCGTTCGGGAAACGTATCCGGCAACTCGAGGAGGAACTGGGGGTGCGGGTCTTCGACCGCACCAGCAGACGCGTCGCGCTGACCCCTGCGGGCGCGCTCCTGATCGCCGATGCCCGGCGTCTGCTCGCCTCGGTCGACGACCTTTCCGCCCGTGCCGCGCACCCGTCGGGGCGCTCGGTGTTCCGGCTCGGGGTGCTCGGGTTCGGTGCCGCCGGTCTCTGGGAGTCGATGCGGTCCCAATTCACGGCCGAACACCCCGAGTTGGCCATCGAGTACCGCGAACTCGATTTCACCACACGGCACTCCATGCTTCAGGACGGCGTCGTCGACGCCGCCATCACCGGTGCGCTGGAACCCGTCCGGGGCGTCACCCACGACCTGCTTTTCGAATCCCCGCTCGCGATACTGGTCCCGGCCGGCTCGCGGCTCGCCCACCGCGACTTTCTGCCCCTGACCGAGGCGGCCGAACACGACCTGTTGCGACTGGACGGGTTCGGCGACGACGAGACCCTGGCCGGCCGGTTCGGCGCGAGCATTCTCTCCGCGCCGCGGATCGCGAATCCCGCATCCATACCGACGGCGGTCGCGACCACCGGCCGGTTGTCGTTCCACAGCATCCTGGCGCAAACGTTCTACGCCCACCCGGGAGTTGCGGTCATCCCGACCACCGGCACCGTCAGCGTCGTGCTCGCGACCCGCACGGGTGACGAACGCCGATCGGTCGTCTCGATCCGAAAGGCCGCACGCCTCGCCGCGAGTCGCGCCTGACCCCGCTGCCCGGCATCTCGCGGACGCCCGCCGGGACTTGGGCCCCGCGCCGTTGTTTCGTCGGGCGGGGTCCGGCCCGGTCACCGCCCTCTCGCCGCGGGCGGGCGCTCCACCGGCGAGCGCCCGCCTCCCGTCCCATCGACCTCTCAGCCGCGGCGAGCGCGGAAGGCTTCGAAGTCGATGCCGGGGGCCCCGGCGAGGACACGCGAGATCTGGCTCCCCAGTCCCTCCGCCTCGATCGAGACCACGTCCCCGGGGGAGAGCGGACGCCTGATGTCCGGTCCGTGCCTCCCCCACAGTTCGGCGAGGCAGCCGCCGCCGCACGTGCCCGACGCGAAGACCTCGCCCGCCCGGACATCCGTACCCCGGGACGCGTACGCGATCATCTGGCCGAAGCCGAAGGACATGCTGCTCACCGTGTCCGACCCGATGACCTCACCATTGATCCGGGCGGTCAGCGCGATGTCGTAGGAGTCACCACGACGCATCGGCGCGAGTTCGTCGGGTGTGACGAACCACGGGCCGAGGCTGATCGCGCTGTCCTTGCCCTTGGCCGGGCCCAGCGGCAGGGCGAACTCGGCGACCTGCAGATCGCGGGCGGACCAGTCGTTCATGAGCATGAATCCGGCGATGCGCTGCTCTGCTTCGGCGGGCGTCAGATCCCGCCCGCCGGCACCGAGCACGACGGCGACCTCCAGTTCCAGGTCGAACGCCGTGCATCCGGGTGGGATGGCCACGTCGTCGTACGGGCCGTGCACCGAGTTCGGATTGGTGAAGTAGAACGAGGGTGCCGCGTACCAGACGGGAGGCACCGGGGTTCGCGCTCCCGCCCGGCGAGCGACGCCCTCGAAGTGCCGCTCGAACGTCATGTAGTCGCGCACGCTGGGAGGTTGGGGCAACGGCGCCCGCAGGTGCGCCTCGGCGCCGGCGACCACCAGGTCCGGGTCGCGCATGGCGCGCTCGCCGGCCTCCTCCAGCCGCGCACCGTCGGCCCGCAGGAGGTCCAGCAGCGAAGCGCCCGCTTCCAGTACCCGAATGGTCTCCCCGTCGACAACGCCCACCCGTTCGACGCCGTCGTGCTCGATCGTGACGAACCTCATTCCTGTCCCTCCATCGCTAGATCAGGGTGTGCATGGGGCCGTCGTTGTAGGCGATGGCATCGTCGAACGCCCGGCCGTAGTCGACCTCGCGCCCCTCGGCATCCGCACACCATCGGTGCAGGTTGAGCACGATGCGCTCGGTGTCCGGCCAATGTGCGAATTCGCCGAGGTCGAGCGATGCGGCTGCCTCCAGGGGCGTGGCTCCGGCCTTCGAGGCCGCCCGGCCGCACGCGTCGACGAAGTCGTAGTACCGGCGATGGGCTTCGATGTGCACCGCGATCTCGTCACCCGTGAGCACCGGCCCATGACCCGGGACGATGACGTCGGCGCCGAATCCTTCGATCCACTCCAGGGCGCGCCGGGCACCGGAGACGGATCCCATCAGGAGGAGCGGCGTCAGGCCGGCGAAGATCAGGTCCCCGACGAAAAGGACCGAGCGGTCGGGCACCCAGGTCACCAGATCGCCCGTGGTGTGCGCGGGATATCCGGGCGAGTGCACCTCGACCCTGGAATCGTCGCCGACGATGTCCAGACGCTCGTGCACGACGAGATTGGGCAGCCGTTTCGTGACGTTTCCCCAGTCCGGCGTGGGCGTCCAGAACGGCGGACAGTTGTCGAGGAGCATGTCTCGTTCGAGGTCGCGTCGCATGTTCTCGTGACCTATCAACGCGACGTCGCGAGGCAGCAGACTGTTCCCGTAGGTGTGGTCCCCGTGCGCGTGGGTGTTCACCGCCCATTGCAGGCGCGAATTCGGCCTGACCTCGGCCATGGCCCGGAGCATTGCGCGGGTTCGTTCCTCGTTGGCGCACGTGTCGACCAGGACGTCGCCGTTCGACGTCCCGACCAGGCCCGCGTTGTTGAGCCACCAGGTGCCGTCCGGCTGGATCCAAGCCCACACCTGGTGGGCGACCTCGTGAAGTTCACCGTGCGACATGTGCGGACTCCTCTTCGTTGTCGATGGAACCGGCCAGGACCGCTTGGAACAACCCGCCGGGCGGTGTTCCCGGCAGCCGGCTTCCGCTTGCGCAGACGCGGCCGAGGATCTGCTCGGCGGAACGCTCCAACCGCTCGTCGAGCGACGCGCGATCGATCCCGACCAGCCGGCCGTCCCGTTTCACCACGTTTCCGTCGACCAGCACGGTCTCGACGTCGCCGGGCGTCGTCTGGAACACGAGGGTCGATTCGGGGTGCGCCGCGGGACGCTGCGAGCGCCCGGAACCTCCGACGAGCATCAGGTCGGCGCGTTTTCCGACGGTGATGCTGCCGACCAGCTCGCTCAGGCCCATGGCTTCGGCCGCGTTCACCGTGACCCAGGTCAGCGCCTCGTGCGCGGTGACGGTGAGCCGAACCGGGTCGATGCCGGCGGCGTTGAGGGCCTTGGTGCCCGACCAGCGCGCGATGGCGATGCCCAGGCGCAACTGATGGAACAGGTCACCGGAGTTGAAGGAGACGACGTCCGCCGACAGCGTCGGCTTCATGCCGTGCCGCTTCGCCTGCTCGAACGGGGGCAGTCCCATCCCCATGTTGAGTTCCGTTTCCGGCGAGATGGAGATCTTCGCGTCGTGGCGCGCGAGTGCGGCCCAATCGTCGTCGGACAGCGTGTTGCAGTGGACATGCACCTGATTCCCGTCGAGGAGGCCGCTCTTGTCGAGTTCGGCCACGCCGGTGGGGAAGGCCCAAATGCACCCGGTATGGGTCACGATCAGGGCATTTCGTGAACGAGCGGCTTCGATTTCGGCTCGCGTGGTCTCCAACGAGGCCATTTCGGTGAGTGCGGCGCCGACGCGGATCAGGTCGTCGTCGCCGACGGTGTCGGCGATCCGATGGAAGTCGGCGATCCGCTCCCGGTGCGAGGCGAAGTATCGGGGCGCCTGCGGGCTGGAATCGAAGAACCCGTAGCCGAACACGCCCCTGATGCCGGCGTCGCGAAGGCCGCGGATGGCCGCGTCGCTGTGGTCGGGCGTGTTGTTGCAGTGCGAGAAGTCGAGCAGCGTCGTGACACCCGCGTCCAGCGCCTCCAGCGCGCCCGCGTAGTTGCCCAGGTGGACGTCATCGGGTGCGTAGGCCGGAGAAATCGTGAATCGAACACCGGAGATGTAGTCACCCAGGGTCCAGTCCCCACACATGCCGCGTATCTGGGCCTGCCACGTATGGCGGTGGGTGTCGATGAAACCGGGGGCGACAATCCGGCCGGTCGCATCGATCACCTCGGCGTCGCCCGCGTCGAGGCCGGAGCCGATTGCCGTGATCACGCCATCCTCGATGAGGATGTCGGCCCCCTCGAGAATTCCGAGACGTTCGTCCATGGTGACGATCCGTCCGTTGCGGACGACGGTCCAACGCTTCGTCATCGCAACCTCCTTCTTGTCTCGCCGGACCTCCAGCCGACCACAACGGTCGCGGGCGATCATCAGTCAAAAAGGTTGCGATCGAGCGTCGGTGGCCGGTGCGTTCGGCGCGGTCGGGAACTCCGGGACCGGGGACCGGGAGGTGTCGGTGGGTCGGACGGAACCGGCGTCGCCGCCGGCCGGCGGAGGAGTTGCCCGTCCGTCCCGGGTGGCCAGGTTCCGGGCGTGGGATGCGGCGGCTTCCACGACTTCGAGCAGGTGACGGGCTCGGGCCCGTTCGGCGCGCCGGGGGTTGAGCGGGTGACCCAGCGGGTGGACCGCTCGGCGGAATGCCTCCAACGCCTGGTCGAGGGCCGCCACTTCGGCGTTCGTCCGCAGCACCGGCTTCGGGTCGGGAACATCCCGCACAAGCCGGTTCAGGGCGGCGAGGAACTCGCGCAGCCGGTCGTCACAGGCGTTGCGCAGTGACGTCGGTACGACCAGGACGGCGGCGAGGATTCCGCAGACGGCCCCCAGGGCGGTCTCCTGGATGCGCAGCGCGAGCAGTTCGGGGGAGAACGTGTGCAGGAGTTGGAGCACCATGCTGAGCGAGCCGGTGATGAAGAACGTCACCGCCCAGTAGCGGCCGGCCGGCGTGTAGAACATGCCGAAGACGCAGGCGAGGAGGAGGGCGAAGGCCCAGGACGGGTGTCCGGCCGTCGAGAGGGCCAGGCCGTAGCCGAACAGCACCCCGGCGATGGTTCCGATCAGCCGTCTGCCGCTCTGCAGCAGGATGTCCCCGGTGTGCTCGGCGTTGATGTAGACGACCCAGGCCGTGGCCACGGCCCAGTACCACAGCCGTGGCGAGAGCAACTGCCCGCCGAGGGTGGCGAGTGCGGCCGCCGCGGTGACCTGGAACGCCTGTCGCGTCGTGCGGCGTCGCGGGCCGGCGAAGCGGACCGTCGCCGGGCGACGCGAGGCACGGTCGCGCCCGTGCCGTCGGGCCGGCCGGGCCGGGCGGTCGGCGGGAGTCCGTGCCTCGTCGCCGACGCGGCGAAGGGCGATGGCGGCGAGGCGTTGTGCGTGCGCCTCCGCACCGATGACCCGATCCAGCTCCGCGGACTCGGGGCCGGGACGGCTCGCCCGGCCCGCTCGCGGCCGGGCCGGCGCACCTTCGCGTACGAAGTCCTGGATCAGCAGCGCGCCGTCGTGCAGTCGATCGAGGTCGCGCTCCAGTTTGCGTCGGGCCGCACGCGCGGCCCGGCCCGTTGTCGGCAGCTTCGCCGTGCCCCGGAGGACGGTGTCGCAGCGCCGGTCGAAGGCGGTGCGCAGTCGTCCCAGCGTCGCGGACGCCGGCGCGCGCACGAGGCCGAAGCGGGTGAGCGCGGCGGCGGCGAACGCGATCGCCAGTACCCCCGCCAGTTGCGGCAGTTGGTGGGGCCGGATCCTGGCGAACTGGGTCAGGAAGAAGGCCATGAAGGCGAAGATCCCGAGATCCTGCCCCCACCGTTCGAACCGACGGACGTAGACCGCGGCGAAGATCAGCAGCAGGAATGCCCCCTTGGCCGCGACCGGGCAGGGGGCCAGGAGTGCCCCCGCCGCCATGGCGACGACCGTTACGGGCAACCCGGCCGACAGGGTGTTCCACTGCCGGCGGGGACGGAGCGCACTGATCCCCAGCGACGTGACCACGGTGGTGAAACCCCCGGCCGGCACCATCGTCGGCGGCTGCCGCAGTGCGGTCAGCGCCGCGAGGGTCAGGGCGAGACCGAGCACGGCGCGCAGGGCCGCGATCAGCCGGAGCAGTCCCGGGTCGGCTGCCGCGAACCGGTCCCACGACAGTGCCCTCTTCTCCGCCGACATGGGATGTTCCGCTCCTTCGTCGTGGCCGGACGATCCGTTCCCGTCCGGCCGTGACAGGGGAGCGCCGGCCGCCGACGGACTGCCGGGGCCGGCTCGTTCCGTCCGCGATGGCATCGGGTTGCGGCAGCGGGGAGCAGACGGGAAGGGGCCGCCCGGGAGGTCACCGGCGTCGTCGCTCCATCGCCGTGTTGCCAGTGTGATCCGGCGGCACGTCTCGCGGTATGCGTCAGGTGACTGCTGCTTCCGCCGCGGGACGCCCGGTCGTCGGGGCCGGCCCGGTCAGTCCCGCTGCCCCGAGGGCGCCGGGAGCGGCCCCTCGATGAGGTCGCGTAGTTGCGAACGGGCGGTGATGCCCAATTTGGGGAAGCTGCGGTACAGGTGCGAGCTCACCGTGCGCGGCGAGAGGAAGAGCTTCTCGCCGATCTCCCGGTTGGTCAGGCCGCGGGCGGCGAGTCGGATGATCTGCTGCTGTTGCGGCGAGAGTTCGGCCAGCGCGTCGGGGGCCGTGTCGGTGACGTCCAGACCCGCGGCACGGGACTCGCCCTCGGCGCGCTCCACCCAGGGGCGCGCACCCAGCCGCCGGAAGGTCTCCAGGGCCGTGGTCAGCAGCGGGCGCGCCTCGGCGATGCGCCGGCGGCGGCGCAGCCATTCGGCACGGTCGAGCAGGGTCTGGGCACGCTCGAACGGCCAGTGTTCGAGGTCGGGGTCGGCCAGCGCCGCTCGGAAGTACGGTTCGGCGTCCTCCGGGTCCGCGAGGAGTGCGCGGGCGCGGGCGATCAGCGCGGTCAGCCGAGGCGACGCGTCGTCCCCGAGCCGGCGGGCCGAGCGCTCGACGATCGAGGCCGCGTCGGCACGGTGGCCGCTGCGCACGGCGGCGGCCGCAAGGTCCGCCAGAGCCGGGTAGGACGCGTGGTAGTGCACCGGTTCGCCGTCGGCGGTGAAGACCGGGCGGAGCTGGTCGTAGGCGATCTCGTACGCGCCTTCCGCCGCCGCCGCGGCGCCCAGTGCGCGGCGGGCGTAGACGAACACCGAGCGGCTCTCCAGCGGGTCGATCAGCGTGAGCGCGTCGTCCGCCCGGGCGCGCGCGGTGGTCACGTCGCCCTGGAGCGCCGACACCACGGCATCGATGGCGGCCGCGCAGGCCATCGCGTGGTCGAGCCCGACGGCCGAGGCGACGGCGGTCATCTGTGCGCAGGCCGTCCGGGCCCGTTCCCACCTGCCCTGTTCCAGATAGGCCCAGGCGGCGGCACCGCCGAGGCCCTCCGGAAGCGGTCCGTGGGCCGGCCATCGGTCGAGGGCCTCGTCGAAGACGCGTACCGCCAGGGGGGTTTCGTCCAGGACCCAGGCCATGATCGCGACGGCGGCGAGCCGGTCGGGCCGGCGCCGTGCGTCGTCGAGCAACCGCGGCAGTAGGGCGACGAGTTCGGCGCGGGCGTGGAAGGGATCCGACACCGCGCCGATCCAGCCGCGCAGCCGGGCGTCGGGCACGTCCGGGGGAATCCGGCCCAGGATGCGCCGGATCTCCTGCCGCTGGGCGTCCCGGCCGGAGTAGAAGTGCACGACGGCGGCGGCGGCAAGCAGGTCGAGAGCGGCGGCGGGCTGCTCGGTGGCCCACCGGTCGGCGGCGTGGGTCAGCCGGGCGAAGACCACGGTGTGGCGCGTGGTCAGCGCGGCGAGCCGGCCGGCGGACAGGGCGACGGAGGCCGACAGCGTGGTGTCGTCGGTGCGTTCACGTGCCGCGGCGGCCAATTCCTCGACCCAGGCGATGTCCCCGGTGAGTACGGCCGCCTCGGCGGCCGCGACGAGCAGTCGGGCGCTGTCCGCGCGCCGGGGCGTGAGGTCCGCGGCGCGCTGGAGCGCCTGTGCCGCCGCCGCGTAACCGCCGCGACGACGGGCCCGGTCGGCGGTCTGCTCCAGCGCGGCCGACACGAGCGCGTCCGGCCCCGGGGAGGCGGACGCGAGATGCCAGGCGCGCCGGTCCGGCTCGTCGCGGAGCATCTCGGCCAGCGCCAGGTGCGCGGCGTGCCGGGCGTCGAAGGTCGCGGCGTGGTAGACGGCCGAGCGCATGAGCGGGTGTCGGAAGCGGAGGTGGCCGCCGCTCCTGCGTACCAGTCCCGCCTCCTCGGCGGGCCGCCACGCGGTGTCCTCGGCGCCGGGCAGCCCGGCGGACGCCACGGCCGCCGTATCGGACGTGTCCATGGCCGCCAGCAGCAGCAACACATGCGAGGTGGACGCGGGAAGTCCGGTCAGCCGGTCGGCGAAGATCCGCTCCAGATGCTCGGAGAGCGGCAGCGGCCCGGCGGGCGTCTGCGACTCCGTACCGAATGCGGCGGCGGCCCCGGCCAGTTCGACGAGCCCGAGGGGATTGCCCTGGGCCTGATCGAGGATCCGGGCCCGGACGCGCCCGGTGGGGCGCTGCGGCTGCCGATCCAACAGCCGGCCCGCGACGGCGGTGTCCAGCGGCCCGAGGTCGAGCGGCGGCCGGGTGTGCTCGAAACCCGGCAGCGGATCGCCGGAACGGACCCCGACGAGCACCGTGACCGGCTCCGCCTCCATGCGACGGCCGGCGAAGGCCATGGCGTCCGCCGACGCCCGGTCGAGCCACTGGGCGTCGTCGAGGACCAGGAGCAGCGGCCGCTCGTCCCCCAGGTCCGACACGAGGGTCAGCAGGGCGACGCCGACGAGCATCGGATCCGGTGCCCACGTGGCGGGTTCGCGGCCCAGGGCGCCCCCGAGGGCCGCGCGCTGCCGCTCGGGCAGCCGGTCCACCCGGTCGGGGACCGGCCGCAACAACTGGTGCAGTCCGGAGAAGGCCAGGCTCGCCTCCGCTCGGCTTCCCTCGGCGCGCAGCACCCGGACACCGGCGGCCCGCGCTCGCCGCGCCGCAGCGTCCAGGAGCACACTCTTGCCCATTCCGGGGTCACCGGTGAGTACCAACAACCGCTCACCGTCCGGCGCCCGATCCACCGCACGAAACACGCGTGCCAGCTCCGCGTCCCGACCGACGATCGGCTCGTTCGCCGACACCGAATCCGGTCCACCGGCCGGGCCGGAGGCCATTGTGTGCTCGTCCACGGAGACTCCAGGAATTGCGGGTCCGTCCGAGCCTTCCGCTCGCGCCGTCCGACCCAGGCTACAAGCGTCGAAGCCCGCCCCGCCCGCGTGCACGCAATTGCAGTCACGTTACCGATACCGGTCCTCTGCGGGCCCGCCGTACGGTTTCGAAAAGCATCCGACTACGCAAGGATTTCCAATGGATCAGCTCGATCTCGGAAACGTATCGGTCACTCGGGTATGGGAATACTTCGGCTCCGTCGAAATGACGCCCGACACGTTCTTCCCGGAAAGCCCGCAGGCCACCTGGGACGACGGCGCGGAATGGCTGGCCCCGCATTTCCTGAATTCCGAGACCAATATCGTCAATTCCGCGCTCCAGACCTGGGTGCTGCGCAGCGAGGGCAAGACCATCCTCGTGGACACCGGAGTCGGCAATCACAAGGAGCGTCCGTACGCGCCGGTCTGGAGCCGGCTCGAGACGGACTTCCTGGCCAATCTCGCCCGCGCGGGTGTCGAGCCCGAGGACGTCGACATCGTCGTCAACACCCATCTGCACATCGACCACGTGGGCTGGAACACCTATCTCGACGGGCGGAACTGGGTGCCGACCTTCCCCAACGCCACGTATCTGATGCCGAAGGCCGACTTCGACTATTGGAATCCGGCGAACAACCACAAAACGCTGTTGGGCCGCGGCAACCAGAACGTCTTCGAGGACAGCGTCGCCCCGGTGCACGAGGCCGGCCGGACGCTGCTGTGGGACGGGACCCACCACATCGACGCCAATCTGCGCCTGGACCTGGCTCCCGGGCACACCCCCGGATCCTCGGTGCTCACCCTCGAGTCCGGGTCGGATCGGGCGGTGTTCGTCGGCGACCTGCTGCACAACCCGGTGCAGATCCTGGAGCCGGACACCAACAGCTGCTTCTGCGAGGACCCGGCCGGCGCCCGCGCCACCCGCCACAAGATTCTGGGCTGGGCGGCCGACCACAACGCACTGCTCGTCCCCGCGCACCTGGGTGGCCACGGCGCCGCCGAAGTGAGCCGCGAGGGAAGCAGGTTCGCCATCAAGGGCTGGGCCCCGTTCACCCCGTACCAGCAGGGCTGACACCCGCAGAAAGGTCGATTTCCGTGAACCACCGCCCCGAACGCGTCGTGACCACCGCACAGGGAGCCGTCCGCGGGCTGCGCCGAGACGACGCCGACGCCTTCCTGAACATCCCCTATGCCGCTCCCCCCACCGGCGCCGCCCGGTTCGAGCCGCCGCGGCCGCACGCCCCCTGGGAGGACGTGCGCGACGCCACCACCCCGGGGCCCAACGCGCCGCAGTCCGAGCGCAAGCTCGGCAGCGTGGACATGACCCCCTACTTCGGCACCGGCTGGAGCCGCGGCGAGGACTTCCTCACCGTCAACGTCTGGACGCCCCGGGCTGCGGGCGGCGATCTGCCGGTCATGGTCTTCGTGCACGGCGGCGGCTTCGTGGCCGGCTCGACGCGGTCGGCGATGTACGACGGCTCCGCCTTCGCCCGCGACGGCGTCGTCCTCGTCACCCTCAACTACCGGCTCGGCATCAGCGGTTTCCTCGACATCCCCGGCGCGCCGGCCAATCGAGGACTGCTCGATGTCGTCGCCGCCCTGGGCTGGGTGCGCGAGAACATCTCCGCCTTCGGCGGTGACCCGGGCAACGTGACGCTCTTCGGCCAGTCGGCCGGCGCGACCGTCGTCGCCGGCGTGCTGGCCACACCGGCGGCCGCGGGTCTGTTCCGGCGGGCGATCGTCCAGAGCGGCAGCGGCCTGGGGGCGTTCACGACCGAGCAGGCCGCCCGGGTCACCGAGGCCGCGGCCGACGCCCTGGGCATCGAGCCGCGCGTCGAGGACTTCGCCGAGATCTCCGACGAGCGCCTGGTCGAGGCCGCGGGCAGGCTCGCGGGCATCGACCTGCGGACCGAAACGCACGGCGACCCGCTGATCGGGCTCAGCCCCTTCAGCCTGGTCCTCGACACCCAGCCCGCCGAGGCGGTCGCCGCCGGCCTGAGCGCCGACGTCGATCTCCTGGTCGGGATCAACTCCGAAGAGGGCAACCTGTATCTGGCCCCCGTGGGCAGGTACTCCACCTCGACCGCCGCCGATGTCGATGCGGCCGCCGCCGCCTCGCACCCGGATCCCGACAGGCTCGTGGAGGTGTACCGCACGGCGCGCCCGGGGGCCTCCTTCGGCGCCCTGCGCTCGGCCATCATGGCCGACGCGCTGTTCGGCGCGGGAAGTCGGGCGCTGGCCTCCGCGCATGCCGCGCACCCCTCATCGGCGACGTACGGCTACGAGTTCGCGTGGCGCTCCGAGGCCCTGGACGGGGAACTCGGCGCCACCCACGCCGTGGAGCTCCCCTTCGTCTTCGACCTCACCGGACTCCCCGGGCTGCACGGGCCCAACGCGCTGCTCGGCCCCGAGAAGCCCCCCGCGGACCTGGCCGCGGGGGGGGCCCGCACGAGGGTGCGGGTGGCCAGGAGCGGCCGCGCCCGCGGGGCCCCCAGCGAAAAACAGCGCCCCGCCCCCCGTCGGTTCGGCAACGCGAGGAGGCACCGAGGCGACCCCCC
>NZ_JBHZAV010000156.1:3159-3896 GCF_042754445.1 Embleya sp. NPDC059213 | reverse complement strand
GCCCGGATCCACGACACGTGGATCCGGTTCGCCAGGACCGGCGACGCCGGCTGGCACCCGTACGACAACGAGCGCCGGGCCACGATGCGGATCGACAGCGAGTGGACGCAGCTCGACGACCCGCACGGCCGGGAACGACAGGTCTGGAGCTGACACTTCGGTCTCGGTCCTCGCCCTGACGCGAGGGACCGGACGGACCGGACGGGCCGGACCGCATGCCGACCCCCGCCACTGCTTCGAGTACTACTTCAAGGACGACACCGTCATGAGCCGTACCATCATCACCACCCCGGACGCCCCGACCCCGCCGGCCCCGCTGTCCCAGGGCGTACGCAAGGGCCCGATCCTGCAAGTCTCCGGCCAACTACCCCTCGACCCCGCGACCGGCGCGGTCGTCGGCACCACGGTCGCGGACCAGACCGCGCAGGTCTTCCGCAACGTGAGCGCCGTGCTCGCGGCCGCCGGCGCCTCCCTGCGGGACGTCGTCATGCTGCGCGTATACCTCACCGACCCCGCCGATCCGGCGGAGCTGAACCGGGCCTGTGCCGAGGCCGCCGGCGAGCCGTTCCCGGCCCGGACCACGGTCTACATGCAGCTTCCCCCCGGAATGCTCGTCGAGATCGACGCACTGGCCGTACTGGCCGACTGACGGCGATGACAAGGCGGTCGGGGGGACCGGGCGTCGGCCCCGAGCCACCCACCCCACCCACCCCCCCCCCCAGGTTCGGGGGTTTGTG
>NZ_JBHZAV010000156.1:0-3149 GCF_042754445.1 Embleya sp. NPDC059213 | reverse complement strand
TTTCCCGATCCCCCGCCATTGTTAGTAGTTATCGCCCGACGGGGATTAGGGCCCTCAGGGGGGCGATCACTTGGGGGTGGTGGGGCCGGTCGTCGGTCCCCACCCCCCCCACCGATCCCACCGACCGCACGAGGTACGAGGGTTGGTGAACAAGGTGACCCACCGCCTGACCGAGGCATGCCGGGCGCTGCGCGTGCCGCACACCGACCTGGTGGATGCCGTCTGCGCCCTGTCCTGGCGTCCCCCGCCACCCGCCGGCCCGCACCCGGTGCGCCGTCTCTACGAGCAAGTGCTCCAGGCGGTCGGCGAGTTGCCGCTCGGCACGGTACAGCCCGGCGATGTGAGCGCGGCCATGGAGGTGCGCACCGGCGCCCTGGACGTCCAGGTCCCGCCGCCGTCCGACGCCGTCGCCCTGTGCATCGCACACACCGTCGACGACCTGGGCGTCCTCGACCTCGACGAGCTGGTCCGAAACGCCCTCACCCGAAGCGAGTTGGCGTGCGGCGCGGCCACCGTCACCGGGGAGCGCGCCTCGTGCACCGCCTCGGACGCACCGGGCGAGCACAGCTCCTGCGCGGCCTCGAAGAGCCCGCACGGGCCGGACCCCGCGGACTGCGGAACCCTGGACCGGCTCGCCGCCGGGATCCTCGTCGACGAGATCACCGAGCGTCCCCCGCAGTCGTGGGGGCGCCCCCACACGGACGCCATACGGGCCGCGACGTACCGCAGCCTCGCCGATCTCGCGGACGCCCTCCTGGAGGTCTCGGAGTCCACACCGACCCCGCTGGACTGGGAGTTCGACGCCACGGGCCGGCGGCAACGCGCCGGCGTCGACCTCGGCGGCATCCGGTACACCGTGTTCGTCCACCGGGACGATGCCGCTCCGCGCGAGGACGCGACGGACCGGCACCATCCCCCGCTCCCGACGCTCCGGGCCGGGTGGATGTGGCGCCTGGACGCCGGATCCCCGGACGGCTCCCCCGACGGATGTCCCTCCCACGGCTGCGGTCCCTACCCCTCCGCCCCGGCGGCCCGACACGCCGCCGAGTGCGCGATCACCGCGCTGGCCGCCGGTCGTTGCCACCCATAGGGCTGTGCGGTACGACGGTGGCGGGGTCCTTCCCACGCCTTGGAAGGACCCCGCCGTCACACGAATCCCGCCGGCCGCCGCGTTTCGCGGGTGATGCGACGCCGGTCCTATTCCCGGGTGTTCGTGGCCTCGATGAGGGATTTGGGGCGCATGTCGGTCCAGGTACGGTCGATGTATTCCAGGCAGGCCGATCGGGTGTCCCCGGGGTGGGCGATGCTCCAGCCTTCGGGCACGTCGAGGAAGGCGGGCCACAGGGAGTACTGATTCTCGTCGTTGACCAGCACGAGGTAGGTCGCCTCGTCGTCCTCGAACGGGTTGGTGGTCATGTCAGCCTTTCGGTCGGTGCGCCCCGGAGGGCACTGATCGGCGCATCGCCGGCGGAGTGGCGTGCGGCGATCCGGTCGAGGTGGGCCGCGAGGACGGGTCCGATGTGGGCGAGCGGGCCCGGCTGGGTCATCCGGTCGTGGCGGGTGTCGACATCGTGGCATTCGATCCGGCCGGTGAGATACGGCTGCCACGCGGCGGTGATGTCGGGGAGGTGCGGGGGGCGGTCGACGGTGGCGTTGAACAGCAGCAGGTCGCCGTCGAACACACCGGGCGTGAAGGCGTGTGCGAGTCGGTTGTCACGGGCCAGGTTGGCGGTGACGGCCTCGATGTGGTGTGGTTCCAGGCCGACCGGCGCGCCGCCGTGTTCGCGCAACAGGCGCACAGCCTCCGCACCGGTCATCGGCTCGGGAGGCAGCGCGTCCGGGTCGAGGCCCAGGAAGAGGGCCAGCGTGCCGCGGACGGTGGGGACGGCCGACGCGTCGTAGGGGAGCCCGCACAGGGGATTGACGTCGAGGATCGCCAGCAGCGCGGTGTCCTCGCCGCGTTGGCGCAGTTCGACGGCGATCGCGTGTGCGATGAGGCCCCCCATGGACCAGCCGAGGATTTGGTACGGGCCTCGGGGTTGGATTCTGCGGATCTGTTCGGTGTAGTCGGCGGCCATCTCTTCGACGCTGCCCGGGTGCGGCCCGTCGGGGCGGGTCAAGGTGCGGGCCTGGATCGCGTACACCGGGTGTTGCGGGTGGACGTGCTGCAGCAGCCCGCTGTACGACCAACTCAGGCCGCCGCCGGGGTGGATGCACCACAGCGGCAGCCCGTCCCCGTGCGGACGCAGCGGCAGCACGGTCTCGAACGCGCCATCGGGACCATCGACGTTCAGCCGCTCCGCCAGGCCGGCCGCGGTGGGTGTCTCGAACAGGGCTTGCAGGCCCGGAGTGACGCCGAAGGTCTCTCGCACACGCGTCATCAACCGCGCGGCAAGGAGGGAGTGTCCGCCCAGGGTGAAGAAGTCGTCGTCGACATGGACTCGTTCCCGGCCGAGGACTTCGGCGAACAGGTCGCACAGCAGTTGTTCGTGCGGGGTCCGTGCGGGTTGCCCGCCGGGTCGGGGCTCGTCGTGTTCGGGGGCGGGCAGTGCGGCGCGGTCGGGCTTGCCGGTGGAGGTGAGCGGTACGGCCTCCAGGGTGACGAACGCGGCCGGCATCATGTAGTCGGGCAGAAGCTGCACCAAGTGCCGCCGCAGTTCCTGCTGTTGCGGGGACCGTCCGGGGGCCGCCACCAGATAGGCGACGAGGCGCTTGTCGCCGGTCCGGTCCTCGCGGGCGACGACGACGGCCTGAGTCACGTCGGGGTGCGCGGTCAACGCCGTCTCGATCTCGCCCGGTTCGATCCGGAACCCGCGGATCTTGACCTGCTCGTCGACGCGCCCACAGAACTCCAACCCGGCCCCGTCCGTACGCCACTTCACCAAGTCGCCGGTACGGTACATCCGTTCCCCGGACGTCCCCAGCGGGCAGGCCACGAACCGTTCGGCGGTCAGGGCGGGCCGGTTCGGGTAGCCGCGGGCCACCCCCGGACCGGCCAGATACAACTCCCCCGCCACACCGGGCGGCAACAACTCCAAGCCGACGTCCAGGACATAGGCGCGCATGCCGGGCATCGGCCGACCCAACGGCAGCGGCCGATCGGCGGCGATCGCGGCTTCGAGCCGATGGTAGGTGGCGAACGTCGTCGC
>NZ_JBHZAV010000155.1:0-21340 GCF_042754445.1 Embleya sp. NPDC059213 | reverse complement strand
GCGCCGGCAACAACGACACCCGGGCCTCCGCGCGTGCCCTCGCGGAGCTCGCGCGGTGGCCCGCGGCCGTCGCCGCGCTGGTGCCGGTCCCGTACTTCACCCGTCCCGCGCAGGCCGGCGTACGGGCGCACTTCGCCCATCTGGCGAGCGCGAGTCCGCTGCCGCTGATCGTCTATCACATCCCGTACCGCACCGGGCAGCCGCTCGACGCGGCCGGACTGCGCGAGTTGGCCCGGATTCCCGGCGTGGTGGGCGTCAAGCTGGCGACGGGCGGCGTCGATCAGGACGCGGTGGACCTGCTCGGCGAGTCGCCGCCGGACTTCGCCGTGCTGGCCGGCGACGACCTGTTCCTGTCCCCGCTGCTGGCCCTGGGCGCGGCGGGCGGCATCCTCGCCTCGGCGCACCTGGCCACCGACCGGTTCGTGGCGCTGGCCGACGCCTGGCGCGGCGGCGACGTCGTGCGGGCCCGGGAGCTGGGCCACGCGCTGGCCGGGTTGTCGGCCGCCGCGTTCGGCGAACCCAACCCGACCGTGATCAAGGGCGTGCTGCACGCGCAGGGCCGCATTCCGACCCCGGACGTGCGCCTGCCCCTGCTGCCCGCCGGACGCGGGTCGATCGACGCGACGCTGAAGCGGCTGGCCGACCTGGGCGGGTAGCGCCACGCACGGCGGTCGTTCAGGCCGCCGGGAAGCGGCTCACCCAGCGGCGCTGCCAGGGGGTTTCCACGGCGCGCGGGTGGTGCCGGCGTCGGGTCCAGGCGATCGCCTCGGCGGGGTCGAGTCCGGCCAGCACGGCGAGGCAGGCGATGACCGTGCCCGTGCGGCCGACGCCGCCGCCGCAGGCGACCTCGACCGAGGCGCCGGTACGGGCTCGTTCGTGCAGGGCCCGGATCTCGCGGACGGCCGCGTCCCGATCGCGCGGCAGGAGGAAGTCGGGCCAGTCGATCCACGTGTGCGGCCACGGCAGTCGGTCCTCGTGCCGCCGGCGCAGCCGGTCGGAGCCGAGGTAGAGCCCGAACTCCGGGACCGGTCCGTCCGGCAGCGGGTGGCGCAGGCCGCGGCCGCGGATCGGGCTGCCGTCCGGGAGGTGCAGGGTGCCGGTGAGGGCGCTCATCGGACGCCGCCGATCCTGTTGCGGGCACGGTGGTTGGCCACGTTGACCCGGTTGCCGCACAGGTCGGGCGTGCAGTAGCGGCGGCGTCCGGCTCGGCTGGTGTCCACGAACACGCCCCGGCAGTGGGGGGTGGCGCAGGCTCGGAAGCGTTCGTGGCCGAGCGCCTGGACGACGCCGAGCAGGGCGATGCCGATCAGTGCGGCCAGTTCGTCGGCGAGGGTGGCCTCGGGAGCGGTCGGGACGTACCACTGCACTCGGCCGTCGGGGCCGCGACGCAGGGTGGGGGCGCGACCGGCCCGGTCGGCGAGTACGGTCGCGCCCGCCACGGCGTGCGCCTCGGTCCCGGTTTCCACGACGACGCGTACCTCGCGGCGCAGCAGCCGTACCCGATGCAGGTCCTGCTCGGTCGGCGGGCGTCCGTCGGCCGTCGCGGCGAGGGAAAGCCCGTGCTCGGCAAGGAAGTTCGCCAGCGCGCCCGGATCGGGGAGGGCGTCGCCGGTGAGTCGCACGGTCGGTGAGGTGTTGACCAGATCGGTGGCGACGGCCGCCCCGGGGGCGTAGTCGGTGAGGGGGATTCGCACGCCTTGCGCTCCTTGGTAACCGATGAAGCGCAACTATAACCCTTACTGCCCGCCGACCGTGAGCCCGCCGCCACCTTTCGTGGGTCGCGGACCGGGCTGCCCTAGAACACCGGCGGCCCCGCTTCGACGCGCCGCAGGATCGGGGCCGACCGGTACAGGTCTTCGTCGGCCATGAGTCGGCGTTCGTCCCACCAGGTGGCGCCGGCGTCGACCAGCGGCCCGAGCAGGTCGTGGGCGCGGGCGGGGTCGGTGGGACTGACGCCGCCGAGGACGAGGTCGAAGGGTGCGTCGGACTCGCGGTGCCTGCGCACGTAGGCGACCAGGTCGTGCACCTGGTCGAGCGGCGGGGCCTGGCCGTGCCGGGCGTCGGCGAACAACGGCACCGCGCCGTCCCAGCGCGCGGCACGGCGCATCGGCGGGCGATTGGGCCAGAACCCGCCGATCCACACCGGCGGCCGCGGGCGCTGCGTCGAGGCGGGCAGCAGCGTCACGTCCCGGACCCGGAAGTGTGTTCCGTCGTGCTCCACCGGCTCGCCCGACCAAAAACGATCGAGCAAATCGAGCCCCTCGTCCAGGCGTTCGGCGAGGACGACCGGGTCGGTCGGCTCGCCGAAGTCCGCGTACTCGTCCTCGAACGGCCCGCCCAGCCCCGCGCCGAAGATCACCCGCCCGCCACTGAGCGCATCCAACGTGGCCACCTGGCGAGCCAGTTGCTGAGGCCGCCGGCGCGGCACCGGGGTGACCAGGGTGCCCAACCTGATCCGCGAGGTGGCCAACGCCGCGGCGGTCAGCAACATCCAGGGATCACCGAACGGCTGCCCGCGCCGCGCCCGTTTGTCGTGCACCACGTGATCCCAGACGAACAGCCCATCCCACCCGGCCTCTTCGGCGGCGACCGCGACCGCGGCCACCACCCGAGGATCGGCGAAGTCACCGAAGTTCGGAACATTCACAGAAAACCGCATCCCCGAATCCTGCTCCGCCCCACCACCCCGGGCAACCCCGAAGTCGTCGACCGGAGAGTCGGCCCGTCGGGTTCGACAGTGGCGAGTGCCCGGGGGTGGTGGGGAGTTGACGGGGAGGGATTGTGGTCTGTTGGCCGGGGCCACTGTTCGGGGTGTGGGGGCTTCGCGGAGAATCGTGGGGGAGCCCCGATGTGCGGGGTCGGCGGGAAGGGAGCAGGTCGTTGATCCGTTTCGCGCACCGCGCCAAGGGCGGGGCCGTGTTGGGTGGGGCACCGGGCCATCACGGGCCGTTCGGCGCCGATGGCCCCAACGCCCTTGCCGACGTTCGGCTCGTACCGCGTCCCTACACCCATCCGGACACCCAGATCCTGCTGTATGCGCTGTACGCCGAACAGGTCGCCCTGTACGGCTTCGCCGATCACCCCGACCTCACCGAGCCTCGCGATCTGGAGCCCCCCGAGGGCCTGTTCGTCCTCGCCTACAGCGGACACACCCCGGTCGGCTGCGGCGGATGGCGCACCATGCCCGGTCGGGCGGCCGAGATCAAACGCCTGTACGTCGAACCCGAACAGCGCGGCCACGGCCACGGCCGCCGCCTGCTCGGCACGCTGGAGCACACCGCCGCCCAGGCCGGCGCCCGGCGACTGGTCGTGGAGACCGGCAGCCGCAACGTACGGGCCCTCGCCCTGTTCGCGGGCGCCGGCTACACCCTCCGCGACCCCTACGTCGACGGCCGCGACCCGACGATCACCCGGGCCATGACCAAACCCCTGCTGCGCACGGCGGGTAACGGGCCGCTCTCCGCCCCACCTCGCTGACCTCAGTCGAAGAGGGATTCCTGCACGTCGAGTGCGGGCATGAATTCGGGTTCGACGGGGGGAGGGGAGGAGCCGGCGACCCGGATCAGGTCGTCCAGCGTGGACCAGCGGCCGGTGGCGATGCCCTTGGCGACGGTGGTGTGGAACAGGTGGGCCAGTGCGTACGCGTCCCAGGTGACCGCGCGTTCGAGGGGCGGGCGCAGGCCCAGGTGTTGCAGCCTGGTGTCGAAGGACTGCGGTGTGGCGGTCGGGGTGACGATCGCCGCGAGGGTGAGCACGTCCAGGACGACACACGAGGCGAGCAGCGGGCAGTAGGCGCGCTGCTCCCGGACGAGCGTCTTCTCGGCGAACGGCGGCAACCCGATGATCGCGTGCGGGAGATCGCGGGTCACGTGGCGCTCGATGTCCGTCAGTGCCGCAGCGAGTGAGCCGGGCGCCGCGGCTGGTACCGGGACGGTGATCGGCGCGGGCGGCGCGCCGTCGGGCGCGGGCGGTTCGATCGGGGCGTGTGCGCGCCAGGCGACGTGATCGCCCGGACCGTGATGGGTGAGCGCGGCGACCTCGACCGGGACCGGGCGGTGCAACCCCCGCGTCTCCAGCCGAAAGCGCAACCCCACGAAGCGCACACCCGACAGCGGCGCCGTACTCGTCGTCGTTCGTGATTGTCCGGCCACGGTCGGAGTCTAGGCCGGAGCCGCGGCGGGCCGGCGCGAGCGCACGGGGTCGGCGGCCGACGACGCTCAAAAGCGTGCGCCGCCGCCGGCCCGCGCCTCACAGGCCGTGGCGCCGGTCGCCCAGCACGCTCGCGCACACGCGGGCCTCGTTGTCCGCCGAGAACGGGTCCCGGCGGGCGGCGACCGCGCATCGGGTGGCCTCGGCGACCAGGTCGGCGTTGATCCGGGTCGCGGCGACGGCGCCGGCGGCCGCCGAGGTCCCGACCTGGGCGGAGGGATCGGTGACGTTGCCCGCGACCCACACGCCCGGTACGTCGGTGGCGCCGTACGGGTCGGCCGGGATGTGCTCGCCGGCCCCCGACGGATGCTCCACCGGCCACAATCCGATGCCGCCCAGGAACCCGGCGCGGGCCACCATCCGCGGCGCTACCGCCAACGCCGCACGCGCGACCAAGGTGCCGTCGCCCAGCCGTACGCCCACGAGGCGGTCCGCGGCGATCTCCAGCGATGCCACCACGCCCTCGACCACGCGGATGCCGACGGCGGCCAGTTGCTCCGCGTCCTCGTCGCTCGGGGGCATGGTGTGCGCGAAGTAGGTGACATCCGCGCTCCACTGGCGCAACAACAGCGCCTGGTGCACCGACAGCGGGCCGCAGGCCAACACCCCGACGGGCTGGTCGCGGATCTCCCAACCATGGCAGTACGGACAGTGCAGCACGTCCCGCCCCCACCGGCCGCGCAGCCCGGGTACGTCCGGCAATTCGTCGACCAGCCCGGTGGTCACCAACAACCGACGGGCACGCACGGCCCGACCGTCGGCCATCGTCACCGTGAACCCGTCACGGGTACGGCGGACCGCGTCGACCTCGGCAAAGACCACGTGGGCGCCGTAGCCACGCACCTCGGCCCGGGCGCGGGCCACGTATTCCGCCGGCGCGATCCCGTCCAGGGTCGGCAGCCCGTGTACCCCCGCGGCCGGCGCGTTGCGCGGGGCACCGGAGTCGATCACCAACACCGAGCGTCGGGCCCGCGCCAGCGTCAACGCTCCGCCCAGTCCGGCGGCACCACCTCCGACGACCACCACGTCGTAATCGTCGTCCATCAGCCGATCGGTCATCGTGACCACCTCCACTACGACCATGCGACCGAGGTGCCGATTCCGCCAAACTTCTTTGCCGTCTTGGCAAACTCGACCGCGGTCATCGGCGGTGACCCTCGGCAAACCCGACGGCCGGCGCCGACGGCGACCCCCCGACCTCAGCCGGGAAGATCCCAGACGGTCGCCTGGAGTCGCAGCGGAACGTTGGCGGCGGCCGGCCCGTCCACCCGGATGAACCCGGTGCGCCCCTCGTTGGTGACCATGCACAAGCGGGTGCCCTGGGCGAGTTCGCCGCCCAGGTAGGTGCCGCGCTTGCGAATCGCCTCGGCGCACACCTGCGGCGTCGGGTCCGGATCGCCCTGCGGGATCGCGGCCAGGGTGTTGCTGGAGCCGACCGTCATGAGTTCGGGCGCGCCCAGCGTGTACAGGAAGGCGAGGTCCACGGCCTTGTTCGACTGGGAGACCAGCGGCGGACTGGTGTCGAAGTCGACGTACTGCTTGTTCGGGTCGACGGTGACCGGACCCGGGCCGAACAGGACCCGCGCCGTTCCACCAGCGTTCGTCGGGGTGTTCGACGCCGACTGGCCGCCCGCACCGCCGGCCGGCGGGTTCTGCCCGCCCGGCGAGGCAGCCGGGGGCGAGGTGCCGGGCACGGTGGCCGAATTCGCCGACGGACTCTTCGAATCCGAATCCGACCCGGATCGACTGACGGCGATGGTGACGAAGATGCCGATCAGCGGGATGGCGATGCCCACCACCCACCAGGCCCACCTGGGTTGGCTCGGATGCGGAGGAGGAGGAGGAGGAGGTGGGCCCTGGGGGCCTGGGTATCCCGGATGGTTGGACAAGTCGCCTCCGTGGTTCCGTGGCCGATCGGCCGCGGAACTCTATCCGAGGAACGCCCCGGTCGCACACCCGTGATGCCCCGCCCGACCCGCCTCGCCCGCGGCCGGCGTCGCAGCCGCGGACATCGGGTCGGCACCGAACCGCCCTGCGGATTCCGCCGAGTTCGCGCCGACCCCGGACGACCTACCCGACCCGATCCGGCCGGGTCGAGGGATGCTCCGGGACGAGGTTGTCGATGATCAGGCCGAGGGCGAAGTCGAAGCGGTCGTGCCCCGCGCCCGAGGTCAGTTCGGCCGCGTGCCGCCTGATCTGCGGAAACCGGTCGGCCGGAAGTGCCTCGAACCGGCCGACCAGTTCGGCTCGGCTGAAAACCCACTCGTGGTCCGGGTGCTTCCGTCGTTGCGCGAGCAGCGAGCGCTCCAGGGCGTAGGCGCTGACGTAGAGCGAGAGGCTGTCGATGGCCCAGGCCGCCCGCTGCGGATCGACGCCCCCGGCGAGCAGGATGGCGAGCAGGCCCTCGTTGACCCGGAGGGTCTCCAGGTTGGTGGGGAGCATGGCGAGCGCGGCGCGGGAGACGCCCGGGTACGCGAGGAACCGGTCGCGGAGCTGGCCGCACACGTCGCGGGTCTGCGCTTGCCAGTTCGCCGGATCGGGCTCGGGCAGCACGATCTCGGAGCAGAGCCGCCCGATGATCAGGTCGTCGATGTCGTCCCTGTTGACGATGTGCGCGTAGAGCGAAGAGGGCCCGGTCCCCAGGACGTGCGTGATCCTGCGGACGGTGAGCGCGTCGTATCCCTCGGTGGCGATGACGTGCAGGGCGGCGTCGGTGATGCGGTCGAGGGTGATCGGCGCCTTCCGCGAGGGCGTCGGCGCGGTATCGGCGGGCTGTGGTGCGTGGCGGGCCGCTCGGCCCCGCCTCGGGTGGTCGGAGGGCATGGGCACATTCTAGCTTGACCAGAACTAAGTTCGTCGCCTAGAACTTAGTTCATGACTACTGAACAAAGTTCGTTGACGGCTTCCCGTGCCGATCCGATCCCCCTCCGGCGGGCCTGGCTGGTCCTGGCCGTCGTCTTCATCGCCGAGATCATGGACCTGATCGACTCCAGCGTCGCCAACCTCGCGGGTCCGTCCATCCGCGCCGACCTCGGCGGCGGCCCGATGACCCTGCAATGGGTGCTGACCGTCTACACCGCGGCCTTCGCCCTCGGCCTGGTCACCTCCGGCCGGCTCGGCGACATCCTCGGCCGCCGACAACTGTTCCTGATCGGCCTGAACGGCTTCACCCTCGCCTCACTGGCCTGCGGCCTCGCGCCCGGTCCCGGCTTTCTGATCGGCGCCCGCCTGCTCCAGGGACTATTCGGATCGGTGATGATCCCCCAGGGCATGGCACTGGTGAAGGTCGTCTTCCCGCCCGAGCACCTGCGCAAGGCCCTCATGCCGTTCGGTCCGATCATGGGCCTGGCCACGGTGGCCGGTCCGATCCTCGCCGGCTGGCTGCTCCACCTGGACCTGTTCGGCAGCCAGTGGCGCTCGATCTTCCTGATCAACGTGCCCTTCGGCGTCGCCGCCGCGGTCCTCGGCCGCCGCGTCCTGCCCCACCATGCCGGTGAGGACCCGGGCAGTCGGCTCGACCTCGTCGGCGTGGGGCTGCTCACCGCGGGTTCCGCGCTGCTGATCGTCCCGCTCATCCAGGGGCGCGAGCTGGGTTGGCCGATCTGGACGTATCTCTCGATGGTCGCCTCGGTCGCGGTGTTCGCGCTCTTCGTCGCCTCCGAACGTCGCAGCCCGCACCCGGTCATCACGCCGTCCCTGTTCCGCCGGCGCAGCTTCGTCGTCGGACTGCTGATCGTCGGCGGCTTCTACGCCTCGCTCGGCGCGTTCGTCCTGGTCATCAACCTGTTGTTGCAACTCGGCCTGCACTGGACGCCTTTGCACACCGGCCTCACCCTGATCCCCTGGGCGCTGGGCACCGCCGTCGCGGTCCTGCTCGCGGGTGCCGTGCTCGCCGAGAAGCTCGGCCGTGCCACGATGCGCATCGGCCTGTCCGTGGCGATCGTCGGCCTGCTCGCCCTGTGGTGGTCCACCGTGCACTGGAACACCGGCATCACCGTGTGGCAACTCGCGCCGTCGTTGTTCCTCACCGGCTTCGGCGCGGGCCTGATGTTCATCCCGCTCTTCGACTTCATCCTCGGCGACGCCACGGCCGAGGAGGTCGGCACCGGTGCCGGCATGCTCAACGCCGTGCAACAGTTCGCCGGAGCCATCGGTGTCGCCGCCCTCGGCACGGTGTTCTTCTCCCGTGCCGCCCACGGCACCACGCAGTCCTACTTCCACGCCGCGCAATGGGTCTTCGGCATCTGCGCCGCCCTGTACCTCCTCGCGCTTCTCCTGGTCGGCCTGCTGCCCAAGCACTCCCGACCGGCGCACTGAGCGCGGGCGGTTGGTCGGCGGATCGTTGCGGATGCGCCGACAACCCCCGTGGTCGGTGCCCGGACCGCCCGGCGATCCAACCCCCAGTCGTCGGGCGGCTCCTTGCTCCGGCCGACGACGCGGATGCCTGCGGCAGCCGTCGAGGCCACCGGATCGGGCCCCGGGAGCGCAGAGCCCGGCGCGTCCGGCTGCATTGGGTGCGACACGCCGTGTGGTGTCGCGATCGTGTCCGACCCGTATCGCACAATGGCTCGATGATTCCGGATGACGAGTATCTGTTGAAACTGGGCCGAGTGACGTACGGCCTGGCCCTGCTGGAGAGTGTGATCCTGGCCGAACTGGACCAACTCCCCGGTCTGCCACCGGCGTTGGCGACACGCAAGCTGGCGGGCAAGAGCATCGAGGCGATCGCGCGGGCGCTGACCGACTCCGCGAACACCGACAAGGTCGCCGACGCGACGACCCGCGCCTGGCTCCAGGTGGCGGGCGGCGAACTCGCCGCAGCCGGGCGCATCCATCACGCGATCAAGCACGCCCGCGCCGCCGAGGAGGGTGAGCAACTGCACCTGCACCGGCGCAGCGGCGAACTCGGCGACGCCGTGGACATCACCACGGCCTGGCTGCAACGCGCCCAGTCCGACCTCGACGACGCCCTGCGCCAGGTTTCCGAAGGCCGGGCAAAGGCCGCCTGACACCACCCGGAACACCGCCGAAGAGTACGGCGGGCTCGACTTCGCGGCCGACGCCCGCCCCTCCACCCGTGCCCGGCATCGACGAACCGCGCTCGCCGCTCGTCCCGGCCACGCGCGCCGTGTCCGGGCTCGCCTCGGCCCGCGAACGTGCCGCGGTATGCGGGTGGTCGGGCCGGCGTCCGCGACCGCCCCCCGCCCGACGGGTGCCGTACCGTGGCTGCGGCAACGGCGGTCGAGCAGCGGGGGCACTCGGGTATGCGGGTACTTGCAGGGCGGTACGAACTGGTGCGGTTGGTGGGCCGAGGCGGCATGGGGGAGGTCTGGCAGGGCGTCGACCGCGAGCTCGGGCGCACCGTGGCCGTGAAGGTGTTGCCCGCCGAACTCACCCGCCACGAGGAGTTCCGCCAACGATTCCGCCGGGAGGCCCGGACCAGCGCCGCCCTGTCCCACCACGGTGTGGCGACGTTGCACGACGTGGGCGAGGACGTCGACGGTGGCGACACCGTCCCGTTCCTGGTCATGGAGTACATCGACGGCAACACCCTGACCGACGCGCTGCGCACCGGCCCGCTGCCGATCGCGCGGGCCGTGGCGATCGCCCGCGATGTCGCCGACGCCCTGGTGCACAGTCACGGCCTGGGGGTGATCCACCGGGACATCAAGCCGTCGAACGTGATGGTCACCGAGTCCGGCGCGATCAAGGTGCTCGACTTCGGCATCGCCAAGGCACTCGCCGAGACGACGACGCGGTTGACCGCGACCGGACTCATGGTCGGCACGCCGGCGTACCTGTCGCCCGAGCAGATCGACGGGGAAGCGGTCGACGCGCGTTCCGACGTCTACTCGCTCGGCTGCCTGCTCTACGAACTGCTGACCGGGCAACCGCCGTTCACCGGAGATTCGCCGTTCGCGGTGATGAACCAACACCTGACCAAGACACCGCCGCCACCGTCGGCGCTGCGGGCGGACGTGCCGGGCGGGATCGACACACTCGCACTGTCGGCACTCGCCAAGTCACCGGCACAGCGGTACGCCGACGCGGCGGCGTTCCGGTCGGCGTTGGAATCGGCGCAACGGGCCCTGAGCGCCGACGTCACGGCGGTCGCGCCGCACGGCCTGCCGACCGCCACGAGCACACCGCCGTCACCGGCCTGGGCCGGACGGCCCGCGCCGGCCCGGTCCGCGGCGGCGGTCACCCTGGTGCCGCCGCCCCCGCGGCCCGCCGCGCCGCCGATGGGGTCGCCCGGGGCCGGGGCGGGATTCGGGGGTGGTTTCGACGCCGGACCCCGGGTCGTTTCCGGAGCCGTTCCCGGCGCCGGGCCCTGGCCCGGATCCGGCGCCGGGCCGGGGTACGCACCGGGGTTCGGGGCCGGTCCCGGGTTCGGGGCCGAGCGCGGGCGGCCGCAGTCGCCGTGGCAGATTCGCTATCGCTTCACCGAGGCGGGGGCCATCGCGGTGGTGGGCTGGGTGTTGCTGCTGATCTCCACGATCGCGCTCGTCCGGTTCGAGCGGCCGGTCCCGGTCGTCCTCATTCCCGCCGCCGAAGTCGCGCTGGTGCTCTCCCTGGTGGCGCTGCTGTGGTCGGCTCGGCTGAGTGTCACGATCAGTTGGGCATATGTGGTCTCGCTCAACTACGCGGCCCTGGGGGCGCCGACCTGGATCCACGCGCTGCCGTTCCTGGGGCTCGTACCGTTCGCGCTCGCGGGTTTCGTCCGCCGTCGGCACAACCCCTCGGTCCTGACCGGTCTGTTGTGGGTGGCGTTCGCCGCCGCCTGGTGGGCCCAGACCGAGTACCGGGCCCCCGGCCCCCGCGAGGGCGGTTACACCCTGGTCGTGCTGATCGTGGTCGCCGTGAGCGGCGTGCGCGGGTTGGCCGAGCGCGTGTCCCCCACCCCCTCCGCCGCCGACTCCGCGAACCTGCGGCCATAGGCCACACGGACCATGGCCCGGCTCAGGCGTCGGCCACACCACCGAGATCTACCCCGACACGACCCACGGCTTCACCATGGCCGACACCGACGCCTTCAGCGCCGCCGGGCTGCAGCGCCACTGGGACCGGCTGCTCGACCTCCTCGGCCGCACCCTGGTCCGCGGCTGAGGCTCCGGCTCGGCCAAGCGCCCGGGTCCTGCCCTATCCCAGGGCGTCGTGCAGCGCCGTGGGCACGTCCTCGCCCAGCAGAAAGTGCGTGGTCGTACCGGGCAGCGTGGGCAACGCCGCCCAGTGGGTGACGGGTTCGGCGCCGGGGCGGCCGTACGGCAGTCGCACGACGCGGTCGGAGTCGACGAAGCAGTCGTGCCGCTCGACGCCGTCCGCGTCGATGTGGCGCGCGGCGAAGCGCATGGGCATCACCAGCCAGAAGTCCTGCCCGGACTCGGGGTCGTCCGCGTGCGTGGGATAGCGGCCCGTCGTCGCCGCTGCCACGGGCATGCCGTCCAAGGGCAGTCGTTCGCGGGCGTCCACCCACTCCACCGTCACGTGCATCCGCGCTCCCGATTCCGGTCCTGCTGGGATCACTTCAACGAAGCGACCCGCCCGCCGGTTCCGCTCCCGGCGGGCGGGTCGACCCGGTGCGCGGAGTGCGGGCGGGGGTCTTTCAGTCGTGTGCGGGCGGCATCTCCCACGGCGCCTGGGGGAGGATCTCACCGGTCTCCAGCAGCGACTTGAGGTTCGCCAGTACGGCCGGCCAGCCATGCGAAATGCCGTCGAGCATCGCGAGGTCGGCCAGGTTCTCGTGGGTCACGGTGAGCCGCACGATGTCCTGGTGCGGTTCGACGAGGAAGGTGACGACGGACGGTTCGCGCGTCGCCTCGGCGTCGGGGGAATCCTCGAAGGTGATGACCAGGCGGGTCGGGGGCTCCGTTTCGAGCACCCGACCGACGACGTCGACGGCGCCCGATCCGTCGGTGCGCCGGTGCTCCCAGGCCGACCCCGGCCGCCAGTCCGAGACGTTGGCGTGGCCCCAGTATCGGGCCGTCAGGTCGGCGTCGGTCAGGGCCTGCCACACCTGGTCGGCGCTCGCCCGGATGTAGGTGACGTAGACGTAGTCGGGCACGGGTTCGGGTGCGTTGGTCATGGCGTACTCCTCTGCCTGTTTCCTGATGGCACTGATCGCTTGCAGACGGGGCTTCTCGAAGCCCGAGATCCAGCGCTCGTCGATCTCGTGGATCGGTGCCGGGTTGAGGTAGTGCAGCCGCTCCCGGCCGCGCCGCACGACGGTCACGAGGTTGGCCCGCACCAGAATGTCCAGATGCTGGGTCGCCGACTGGCGTGCCATGTCCAGGCGTTCGCACAGTTCGCGCAGCGTTTGGCCGTTGTGTTCGTGCAGCCGGTCGAGCAGCAGGCGTCGGGTGGGGTCGGCCAGCGCTTTGAAAATCGAGTCCATCGCTCTCGCTTCGAGGCTCACGATCAATTATGCAGGCAAATACCTGCCTATTGTCAATCGCGAGGTCGACGACCGGTCGCAGGGTGTTCGCCCGGGTCGGCGCGCTTCGGAGCGAGGGCTCAGGAGGCGGGTTCCGCCGGGAGGTCGTCCGGCCCGGGCTCGGGCCGGGGCTCGGTGGAGGCGGGGAGGGTGAGGATCATGGTCAGGCCGCCGCCGGGGGTGTCCTCGGCGGCGAGCGAGCCGTGCATGGCCTCGGCGAAGCCGCGGGCGACGGCGAGTCCCAGGCCGACGCCACGACTTCGGGGGGCGTCGCCGTGTCGGGCGAAGGCTTCGAAGACGCGGTCCTTGGCGTCGTCGGGCAGGCCGGGGCCGCGGTCGACCACGCGCAGTTCGACGCGGTCGCGGACCACCTCGGCGGCGACGATCACGGGTGTTTCGGGCGGGGTGTGCAGGACGGCGTTCTCGACCAGATTCGCCACCACGCGGTCCAGCAGCTCGGGGTCGGCACGCACGGTCGGCAGCGTGCCGGGCACCGACACCCGTACCGCCGTCCGCGCGACTCGGGCCACCGCGCCCGGGACCACCTCCTCCAACGCGATGTCGCTCGGCAGCGGTTCGATCGTGCCCATGCGCAGCCGGCTCATGTCGAGCAGATTGCCGATCAGTTGGTCGAGCCGATCCGCGCCCGCCTCGATGGTGGCCAGCAACTCGGCCCGCTCCGCCCGCGCCCAGTCCACCTCGTGCGAACGCAGGCCGGACGCGCCGGCCTTGATCACGGCCAAGGGCGCGCGCAGATCCCGGGCGACGAGGGCGAACAGGGCGGTGTCGACACTGTGCCCCTCGCCGAGCCGACGGGCCTCGGCGGCCTCGGCGACCAGGGTGCGGCGTTCCAGGGCCAGCGCGGCCTGCGCGGCGAACGCGCCCAGGACGGCGCGCGTGTCGGCGGGCAGCGCGCGACCGGACAACACCAGCGCGAGCGACTCGTCCACCGGCACCTCGACGTCCGCGGTATCGGGCCGGGTCGGCGGATTGGGGCCGATCGAGCCGACGCTCTCCCAGGGCCCGCACGATCCGTCGCGTTGCAGCACGGCCACCGACTCCACCCCGAACGTCCTGCGGACCCGTTCGAGCAGCGCGGGTAACGCTCCTTCACCGCGCAGTACGCTGCCGGCCAGAAAGCTCAGCGTGTCCGCCTCCGCCTGGCTGCGCGCGGCCTGCTGCGCGCGCCGCGCCGCCAGGTCGACGACCGAGGCCACCGCCAGGGCGATCACCACGAAGACCACGAGGGCGAGCACGTTGCCCGGCGCGGCGATCTTCAGGGTGTGCGTCGGCGCGGTCAGGTAGTAGTCCAGCAACAACGATCCGACCACGGCCGTGCTGACCGCCTGCCACAGGCCGCCGAACAGGGCGACCCCGACGGTCAGGGCCAGGAACAGCAGCATGTCGCCGGGCAGCGCCACACCGCCGCGCATCGGTACGAGCACGGCGGCCGGCACCAGTGGGCCGAGCAGGGCGACCGCCCAACTCGCCACCGCCCGGCCCCGGGCGGTGCCGGAGCGTTTGGGCGTGGTGTCCCGGCCGCGGCCGACGTGTTCGTGCGTGACGATGTGCGTGTCGATGTCGCCGGAGCGGGCGGCGAAGGTGGCGCCGACGCCGGGGCCGCGGACGTACTGCCAGGATCTGCGTCGGCTGCCGCCCAGCACCACCTGCGTGGCGTCGACCCCCCGGGCGAAGTCGAGCAGGGCACCGGGCACGTCGTCGCCGACCACGGAGTGGAACGTGCCGCCCAGCGAGTCCACCAGGCGGCGCTGACGGACCAGGTCGGCGGGCGAGCAGCCGGATGGGGCGTTGCTGCGCGCGACGTGCACCGCCAGCAGTTCCCCGCCCGGCCCCCGACCGGCGATCCGGGCCGCGCGCCGGATCAGCGTGTCGCCCTCGGGCCCGCCGGTCAGCGCGACCACCACCCGCTCGCGGGCCCGCCACGCTGCGTCGATCCCGTGGTCGTGGCGGTACTCGCGCAGGTACTCGTCCACCCGGTCCGCCACCCACAGCAGCGCCAGCTCCCGCAACGCCGTCGGATTCCCCGGCCGGAAGCGGTCGGCCGACGCCGCGGCCTCGGGCGGATACACGTTTTCGTGCGCGGGCCGCCGCCGCAGGGCCTCCGGCGCCGGATCCACGAGCTGGACCTGGTCCGCGCGACGCACCACGCCGTCCGGCACCGTCTCGTGCTGCGCCACACCGGTGATCGACTCGACCACGGCGTTGAGCGATTCGAGGTGTTGCACGTTCACCGTCGAGATCACGTCGATCCCGGCGTCGAGCAGTTGCTCGACGTCCTGCCAGCGCTTCTTGTGGCGCGAACCGGGCGCGTTGGTGTGCGCGAGTTCGTCCACCAGCACGACCTGCGGTCGACGGGCGATCACCGCGTCCACGTCCATCTCGGTGAACGAGCCGCACCGATGCGACAGTTGCCTGCGCGGCACGACCTCCAGGCCGGCGAGCAGCTCCTCGGTGCGGGGTCGTCCGTGGCACTCCACGACACCGACCACCACATCCGTACCGTGCCGTAGTCCGCGCCGTGCCTCGTCGAGCATCGCGTACGTCTTGCCCACCCCGGGCGCCGCACCGAGATAGACCCGCAACCGGCCCCGCCGGCAGTCCTCGACGGCGGGGCCGGCCGGCCCCGAGACAGCGGGATCCGGCGAACTCCGGACTCCGACCCGTCCGTGCCTCACCGGCACCCACCCCTTCCATCGGCCGCCCCAACCCGCAAAGAGGTCAAAACCAACCCCACCGCCCCCGTGCCCCGAACACCCCGACGACCGACCCCGGACATTGTCGTGCACAACCCCCGTCCCGGGGCTGCGTCCGGCCGGCGGCGTGAACGGCCGGGCGACGGGACCGCGGAGGGGGCGGCGAGCTGCGGCCGTCCGGGGCCGACCCGAGGGGCCGGCCCCACCGGGACCGCCGGGCGGGGCGGGGCGCGGATGCGGGCGGGCCGCGCGTGCCGGGGTCGGGCTGCCGCGCGAGGCCGCGCTGATCCGGTTCGATTCGCCCGGCGCCCGGGACGGACCGGTCGTGCTCGGCGGATACGGCTCGCCGCGCAACTCGCCCCGGGTACCGTCTGCACCGCGCCGCGCCGTGCGCTCGTCTGTGCCGCCCGTGCGCGCCGGGCCCGCCGGGGGCCCGGCCGGTCGCCCGCCCTGCCGGGTGGGCCCGGCGGTGCGGCGGCGGGGTCATGGCTCCGGGAGGAAGGTGTCGAGCATGGGGCTGAGGAGGTGGGTGCGCCGGGGGACGGCCATGTGGGTGGTGTCCGGGAGGATGGCCAACTGGGCGGCGGGGATCAGTTCGTGCATGCGTGCGGCGTGCTCGATGCGGATGAAGTCGGTGTCGCCGAGCACGAGGAGCGTGGGGGCGGCGATCGCACGCAGCTCGTCCTCCGTCCACTCGACGAAGCCGTGGGCCAGTGGCTGGAGCTTGGCCAGGGTGGCCTCGAAGTGGGTGGGATCGGGGGCGACCCGGGTGTAGGCGTCGACCATCGCCGCGAAGTCGGCCTCGGTCGGCAGTCGTGGGGAGGTCTGCTCGGGCGCGGTGATCTCCGCGTGATAGCCGTCGTGTCGGTAGTGCGTCGCGAGCAGGACGAGGTGGTCGATCCGCTCCGGGTGCCGTACGGCCGTCCGCAGCGCGACCAGGCCGCCGAGGCTGTAGCCCAGGAAGTCGGCACGTTCGATACCGAGCAGGTCCAGCACCGCGACGACGTCGTCCGAGAAGACCTCCAACGACATCGCGCGCTCGCCGTCCGCCGTGTGGCCGTGCCCCTGGAACTCGACCGCGATCACCCGACGGTTCGCGGCGAGCGAGGGCAGCAGCGCGGCGAAGCTCAGGCCGACGGTCTGCGCGCCACCGTGCAGCACGACCAGCGGCGGACCGTCGTCGCCGTGCAACTCGTAGTACATCTCGATGCCGTTCACCGGGGCGTATCCGCTGGTGGGGGCATTGGCCGTCATCGTGCTCTCCTCGGGCGTGGGTCGGGTCGGGGCAAGCGGTCACCTGATGGGACTCTCCATCACCCCGAAACTCATCGCGGCACACCGTCCGCCCCGCCGTCGGCCGAGCGCATTCACCCCCCTCCCCCGGGGATCGGACCGGGTGGGCGTCCGAGGCGTGCGGTGCCGGGGTGACCTACCGTTGGAGATGGTTATTTCATATCAAATCGGTCAGGGGTTGGTATGCGGGCGACATGGAAGGGCGCAATCTCGTTCGGACTGGTGAGTATCTCGGTCCAGCTTTATCCGGCCACGTCCGAGCATCGGTCGCCGGGGCATCAGGTGCATCGCGGCGACGGCGGGCGAATCCGCTACAAGCGGGTGTGCGAGCTGGACGGCGAGGAGGTCGTCTTCGCCGACATCGCGAAGGCGTACGAGGCGGCGGACGGGACCCAGGTCGTCCTCACCGACGAGGACATGTCCGAGCTGCCGCTGCCGAGCAAGAAGATCGTCGACGTACTGGCCTTCGTGGACGAGGCCGCGATCGATCCGTTGATGTTGTCCAAGCCCTACTACCTGGGGCCCGCGTCGTCGGCGGCGGCCAAGCCGTACGTGCTGATCCGCGAGGCGCTCGCCGGTCGGTCCCGGGCGGCGGTCACGAAGATCACCCTCTCCACGCGCGAGAGCCTGGCGCTGGTCCGCGCCCAGGGCGAGATCCTGACCCTCCAGACGATGTTGTGGCCCGACGAACTCCGCGCGCCCGACGGCATCGCCCCCACCGAGAAGGTCACCATCCGCCCGCAGGAGCTGAAGATGGCCGCCTCGTTGATGGACACCCTCAGTGAGGATTTCGACCTGGACGAGGTGCACGACGACTATCAGCGCGCGATGGACGCCCTGGTCGAGGCAAAGGCCACCGGCGGGCATCCCGAGGCGGAGGAGGTCGTTCGGGACGAGGGCGAGAGCAACGTGGTCGACCTGATGTCCGTGCTCACCGCGAGCGTGAAGGCCGCCGAGAAGGGCCACGCCAAGCCGGCGAAGGAGACGGACGGCAAGACGCGGACGACGACGAGGAGCCGGCCGGCGGCGAAGAGCACGAGCGGCCGTGCCGCCGCGAAGAAGAGTACGAGCAGCCGCGCAGAGGCGAAGAAGAGTACGAGCACCCGGCCGCGCCGGAAGACCGGCTGAAGATCGCCGCCGCGGTCGGCCGCGGCGATCAGGCGGGGTCCGTCGACTCCCGGGCGAGGGCGTCCAGGGCGGCCAGCTTGAGCAGGTCGCGATCGGGCGCGCCGTCCGCACCCGCGGCGGCCCGGGCGGTGATCAGCGCCCGCATCGCGGACAGCCGAGCGGCCCGGCCCCGATGGAGCGCGTCCTCGTCGCCGACCTCGGCGGCGCGCAGGCAGGCGAGGTGCGCACGCTCGAACCCGAGCTGGACGTCGAGCAGCGGGAGCAGGTGTTCGGGCAGTGGGTCGGGCGTGCGATCAGGCAAGCGTTCGGACATGTGTTCGAGGATAGGCCCTGTGGCTCGAACTCGTCGCCCGTCGGACAAGTCCGGTGCCACCGGGTGCCGGATCGACGTGGAACATCGCGCCGCGGGTCGCGGGCACGGCGGGTGCCGGCGCGCCGACTCCTGCGGGTGGGCCGGAACCTGCCGAGGTGGCGGCCGGGTGCCCGGCCTCGCCCGGAGCCTCGCGCCGAGCGGCTTCGCACCCGCCCGGCGGCCCGCGCGGGCGGGGTGCGCGGGCGGGGTGCGCGGGGTGGCATCCTCAAGTCCGAGGACTGTGGCGGCCGCTTCGCGGGCCGGCGGGTCCGAGAAGTTCACCGACGTCGACGACGGCGCTTCCTTGTCCATGGCCGGCCCATCCGGCATGGGTGTATCGGGATGAGACAAACAATTCGGGTAATCGGTGTAAAGCTTCGTAATGCTTGTCGATCGGGCGACAAGAGGGGGTCTAGCTCCACCGACTCGGCCGGTTTGCTCGTCGCATACTGGCGAGGGGCCCGTGCGGCCGATGCACCGAAACCCTGGGGAAGGGCGCGGGACGGATGGAAAATGCGGGTTCGGGCGGTGGGGCGCGAATGCGGGCGAGGGGTGGGGGCTTCTCCTTCTCGGGCGGGCTCGTGGCGTTGGGGCGGTCGCTCGCGTTGTGGGGGCTGTCCTTCGTGGCGGCGCTGTTGTCGCTCGCGGTGTCCGTCGTGGTGTTGTTGCTCGGCACCGGCCTGGGGCTGGTCCTGGTGGCACCGGTCGTGCGGGCGGTGCGGGGGCTCGCGGATCGGCAACGCGCGCTGGCGTATCGGTGGTCGGACGTGCGGATCCCGGTGAGCTACCTGCCCGAGCCGGCGCCCGGTGAACGCGGCTTCCTCGCGCGGCTGCGGTGGATCGTCCGGGATCCGCAGACGTGGCGCGACTGGCTCTGGTTGGCGATCGACCCGATCGTCGGCGCGACGCTCGCGATCGGGCCGGCCGCGTTGCTCCTCGGCGGCTGCTGGGCGATCGGGTTGGGGTTCTACGGCGTCCCGTTGTCGCAGGAGTGGGAGGGCCTTCGGTATCTGTTCATCCCCGTCCGGGACCAGACCACGGCCACCCTCGCCGCGCTCCTGGGCGTGTTGCAGTTGCCGGCGGCGCTGTGGCTGGCGCCGCGTTCGGTGCGCCTGCACGCCCGCTACACCCGGGCCGTGCTCGCGCCGAGCGAGAAGGCGCAGATGGCGTCCCGGATCGAGCGGCTCACCGCGACCCGCGCCGAGGCGGCCGACACGCAGTCCGCCGAGATCCGGCGAATCGAGCGCGACCTGCACGACGGCGCGCAGGCCCGTCTGGTCGCGATGGGCATGACGCTCGGCGCGGCCGAACACCTGCTGGAACGCGATCCCGCCGCCGTACGCGAACTGCTCGTGGAGGCCCGTGAGTCCTCGTCGAAGGCGCTGGAGGAACTGCGCGACCTGGTCCGCGGCATCCACCCGCCGATCCTGGCCGACCGGGGCCTGGGCGACGCGGTGCGCTCGCTCGCCATGATCTGCCCGCTCGACGCACAGGTCGACATCGACCTGCCGGGGCGGCCGGAGGCACCGGTGGAGTCGGCCGCCTATTTCGCCGTCTCCGAGGTGCTCACCAACGCCGCCAAGCACTCGGGGGCCGACCGGGTCCGGATCGAGATCGGCCACGATCTCGGGCTGCTCCGGATGGAGATCACCGACGACGGCCGAGGCGGCGCGGACCCCGGCCGGGGCAGCGGCCTGCGCGGCATCGAGCGCCGGCTCGCCCCCTTCGACGGGGTGCTGACCGTGACCAGCCCACCCGGCGGTCCGACCCGGGTGACCATGCGGATCCCGTGCACACTGTCCACGTCGCGGACCATCACCTCCTCCGGGGCCGGGTGATGTCGGTGCCGATGCAACGTCCGCTGCTGTTTCTCGACGTCGACGGGCCGCTGCTTCCGTTCGGGGCGGCCGAGTATCCCGACCATGGCGCCGATCCCGAGGCGTGTGATGCCGACGCGAATCCGCTGTTGGCCAGGCTCGACCCCGGGCACGGGCCCCGGCTGTCTCGGCTGCCGTGCGACCTGGTGTGGGCCACGGCCTGGATGGAGGAGGCGAACACCCATATCGCCCCGCGGCTGGGTCTGCCGGCGTTGGACGTGGTGGTCTGGCCGGAACAGACCGAGGTCGACGACCGCGACGAGCGGGCCGGGCTGCATTGGAAGACCCGCGCACTGGTCGGTCGGGCGGGGGGCCGGGCGTTCGTCTGGGTGGACGACGAGATCACCGATGTCGATCGGGCGTGGGTCGCCGTGCATCACGAGGGTGCCGCGCTGCTGCATCGTGTCGACCCGCGCCGGGGTCTGACCGACGACGACTTCGCCGCCGTCGCCGCCTGGCTCGGCATCGTGCCGTCCTGATCCGGTGCGCGTCGGCGGGGCGGGTTCGACCGGTCGGTCAGGGGGTGTTGCCGCGGTTGCGGGTCACCGAGTCGCGGACGGCGGGGACGATCTCGGCGGCCCAGCGGTGGTGTTGGGCGGGATCGTCGGATTCGGCGCCGAAGATGAAGGTGTCCATGCCGAATCGCAGCACCAGCGCGGTGAGTTCCTCGACCCACTGGCGGGGCGGGCCGACCAGGAAGCCGTTGGAGGGGCCGTCGGTGATCGCCCCGAAGACGTTGTAGACGCGTCGGATGTCGGCGGGATCGCGCCCGGCCTCGGCCGCGCCGTCGTCGATGCGGCGTTGCATGTCGGGCAGTTTCTCGGGCGTCGCGTAACTGTTCGAGGGGCACCAGCCGTCCGCCTTGCGCCCGAGCATGTCCAGCAGGCGCGGGCCCAGCACGCCGAGCCAGATGCCCATCGGGTGCACCGGGCGCGGCCCGGGATGCACGCCCGCGAGCTGGTAGTGCCGACCGGTGTAGCGCACCGAGCGCTCCGCGGACCACATCAGGCGGACGATGTCGACCGCTTCCTCCAGCGCGCTCGCCGCCTCACCCGGGGTACGCGCGGGGCCACCCATCGCCCCGATGGCTTCCCAGAACGCGCCCGCCCCCAGGCCCAGTTCGAATCGCCCACCGGAGAGCACATCCAGGCTGGCCGCCGCCTTGGCCAGCACCGCCGGCGGCCGCAGCGGCAGATTCGCCACGTCCGGGAACACCCGCACCCGCCGGGTGTTCGCCAGGATCACGGCCATCAGCGACCAGGTGTCCAGGAATCGGCTCTGGTAGGGGTGGTCCTGCACACCGACGAGATCGAGACCCTCACGCTCGGCCATGCTC